>JAKATS010000265.1 GCA_021818645.1 Acidobacteriota bacterium
CTCCGGCGGCAGCAAAAACGTTCCTCCCAACACGGTCATGGATGTCAACCGCTACGAGCAGGATCTGGCCGCGCTCACGCCGAATCATGTGGTCAGCGCGCTCAGCCTGAGCGGCATTGACCCCTCCTTCGGCAACGCCACGCTTTATACCTGGACGCTGGGCTTCGAGCGCCGGTTCAGCGGCCTGACCGCCGATCTCGACTACGTGGGAACCGCCGCCCAGAATCTGCCCCGCATCGGCTATCCCAACGCTTATTCGGGCGCGAGCCCGGGTTTTGCGCCCTATACGCAATTTAATTCCGCCGGCAGCGTGACCGGAGGGTTTGGCGTGGAAAATGTCATCTTCGGCGATGTGCATTCCACCTATCATTCGCTGCAGGCCTCGCTTGGCGGTTCGATTCCCCACGGCGGCCCGGGCCTGCAGGCCAGCTTTACCTGGAGCAAATCGCTGGATGACGTGAGCCAGGTTCTGGGCGGCACGGGCGCGACCGGCGCGGTGGCGATTGCGTCGCCCCAGGATCCGTTTAATCTGCGCCCCGAAAAAGGCCCCTCCAACTTCGATATTTCGCGCAGCTTCAGCCTGAGCTTGTTTCAGCGGCTGCGGCTGGAGCGGTTCAGCCTGCTGTCTCCGCTCAATCGCAAGCTGACCCGGGGCTGGCAGTTGCTCTGCATTGCCAGCCTGGATTCCGGCGCTCCCTTCACTGTGTACTCGGGGCTGCAGCAGACCGGCTATGGCTCGGGCGGCGCCGACCGTCCCGATCCAATCGCCACACCGGTGCTTTCGACTGCGCGCGCGGTTCGCCAGGACTATTTTGGCCAGGGCTCGCAGAATGCCGCCGATTATTTTTCCATCCCCATTCATCTCGCCGGCGGCACCGGGCCGAATCAGGGCCGCCTGGGCACGCTCGGCCGCAACACCTTCCGCGGCCCGGCGCTTTACGACTATGATTTTGCCCTGGTCAAAAACACCCCGGTTTTTCGCGGCGCCCATGGCAGCGAACGCGCGGTGGTGCAATTCCGGGCGGAATTTTTCAACCTTTTCAATATTGTGAATATGGGCCTGCCCGCCAATATTCTCACCGGCTCCGGCTTTGGCCAGATCAGCCAGACCGCCAATAACGCCCGCCAGATTCAGTTTTCGCTGAAGCTGATTTACTGAAATAAGCTGTTAAAGAGGAAGCGGAGGCGGCTCCGTTTTCTTTGTATCATTGAAATTAGATCACCTTCAGGAGTCCGCCTTGGCAACCGAAGCAAAATGCCCCGTCACCCGTTCCGCCCCCGCCCGCACCATCCGTGACTGGTGGCCCGAGCAACTGAACGTCAACCAGCTCCATCAGCCCTCGCCGCGCTCCAACCCCATGGGCGAGGCATTCGATTATGCGAAGGAGTTCCAGAGCCTCGACCTGGCCGCCGTCACCGCCGACCTGCATGCGTTAATGACCGATTCGCAGCCCTGGTGGCCGGCCGATTTCGGCCATTATGGCCCGCTGTTCATCCGCATGGCCTGGCACAGCGCCGGCACGTACCGCATCGGCGACGGCCGCGGCGGCGCCGGGGCCGGCCAGCAGCGCTTCGCTCCCCTCAACAGCTGGCCCGACAACGTCAACCTCGACAAGGCGCGCCGGCTGCTCTGGCCCATCAAGCAGAAATATGGCCGCAAAATCTCCTGGGCCGATCTGATGATCCTGGCCGGTAATGTCGCGCTCGAATCCATGGGCTTCCGGACCTTCGGTTTTGCCGGCGGCCGCGAAGATGCCTGGGAGCCGGAAGACATTTCCTGGGGTCCGGAAGCCGCCTGGCTCGCCGATCAGCGTCATAGCGGCGAGCGTGAATTGCAGAATCCCCTCGCGGCGGTGCAGATGGGGCTGATTTATGTGAACCCGGAAGGCCCCGGCGGCCGGCCCGATCCGCTGGCGGCGGCCCGCGACATTCGCGAAACCTTTCGCCGCATGGCCATGAATGATGAGGAAACCGTGGCGTTGATCGCCGGCGGCCACACCTTTGGCAAAACCCACGGCGCCGGCCCGGCGGATCTGGTGGGCCCCGTGCCCGAAGCCGCTCCCATCGAACAGCAGGGCCTGGGCTGGCAGTGCCAGTTGGGCACCGGCCATGGCGCCGACACCATCGGCAGCGGTCTGGAAGTGACCTGGACGACCACCCCCACGCGCTGGAGCCAGAATTATTTCGAAAATCTCTTCAACTACGAATGGGAGCTGACCCGCAGCCCGGCCGGGGCGCACCAGTGGACGCCGAAAAACGGCGCCGGCTCCGGCGCCGTGCCGGATGCCCACGATCCCGCCAAACACCACGCGCCCGCCATGCTGACCACCGACCTGGCGTTGCGCTTCGATCCGGTTTACGAGCCGATTTCCCGCCGTTTTCTCGCCCACCCCGATCAGTTTGCCGAGGCTTTTGCCCGCGCCTGGTTCAAGCTGACCCATCGCGACATGGGTCCGGTGGCGCGCTATCTCGGCCCGCTGGTGCCGCGCGAAACCCTGATCTGGCAGGACCCGATTCCCGCCGTGGATCATGCGCTCATTGACGGGCGCGGGGCGGCCGCGCTGGCCCGGAAAATTCTCGCCAGCGGCCTGACGCCGGCTCAGTTGCTGGCCGCGGCCTGGGCCTCGGCTTCAACTTTCCGCGGTTCGGATAAGCGCGGCGGCGCCAATGGCGCCCGCATCCGTCTGCTGCCGCAAAAAAACTGGCCGGTGAATCAGCCGGCCGAGCTGGAAAAAGTGCTGCAGACGCTTACCGCCATCCAGGCCGGCTTCAATACCGCCGCAACCGGCGGGCGGAAAGTTTCACTCGCCGACCTCATCGTTCTAGGCGGCTGTGCCGCGGTGGCCCAGGCCGCCCGCGCCGCCGGCTTTCCGGTGAAGGTTCCCTTTACTCCCGGGCGCATGGACGCATCGCAGGAGCAGACCGATGTGGAGTCATTCGCGCCGCTGGAGCCGGCCGCCGACGGCTTCCGCAACTATGCCTCGCCCGGCCTGCGGCTGCCCCTGCCGGAGCTGCTGCTGGATCGGGCGCAGCTGCTGCGGCTGACCGCGCCGGAAATGACCGTGCTGCTCGGCGGCCTGCGCGTGCTCGGCGCCAATGCGGGCCATGCGCCGCATGGCGTTTTCACCTCGCGCCCCGGCGTGCTGTCCCAGGACTTTTTCGTGAACCTGCTCGACATGAACACGCAGTGGACTGCCGGCGCCGACGGCATTTACCAGGGCCGCGACCGCACCACCGGCCGGCCGCGCTGGACCGCTACCGCCGTGGACCTGATCTTCGGCTCGCATGCCCAGTTGCGCGCCTTCGCCGAAGTCTATGCCGCCGCGGACGCCGGCGAAAAATTCGTGCACGACTTTATCGCCGCCTGGAATAAGGTCATGAACCTGGATCGTTTCGATTTGACCCGCGAGCAGCGTGAATCCGCCGCCGCGGCCCCGGTGATGGTGGGCTGAGAGGGAAAACCAGGGATCGGGTGAGTGCCTGAAAAAAATGATCCCGTCACTACGGAATTGGCCGCATCACGCGCAGCGCCGGCCGTCCATGCAGGTTCTGCAGCGGAAAATAGACCCGCCCCTGCCCATCCACGGCCGCCGAATGCGCCTCATAGGCCAGATAAGCCCGGCCGAGCAAGCGCAGGGCGCGATGGCGCAGGGCAAATACCGTGACCACCCCGCTCTCGCTGGCCACATATAAACGCTGCCGGGAGATGTCAAAGCTGAGTACGTCGGGATCTTTTCCCAGCCGGTGAATTGCCAGCACGCGATGCCGGTTCAAATCAAAAGTCAGCAGCCGCGCGTTGCCGTCGCAGGCCACAAAGGCCAGCCGCGCCGGCGCATCAATCAATAAGCTATGGTCGTGCCGGCAGCCGGGCAGGGCATACTTCGCCGTAATTTTCAGGGTGCGCGGGTCCAGGGCCTTGAGCCGGTTCTGGGTCTGCACGACACACAGC
>JAKATS010000267.1 GCA_021818645.1 Acidobacteriota bacterium
GTGCAGGGCCAGCCGAAGGAGCTGGGGCTGGTGGAAGCCATCCGGCTGTTTGTGGCGCACCGGGCCGAGGTGGTGCGCCGGCGGACGGCGTTTGATCTGGCGCGGGCGCGCGACCGTGAACATCTGCTTGAAGGTTACAAGATCGCCCTCGATCACCTGGATGCGGTGATCCAGCTGATCCGGGCTTCGGCCGGCCCCAAGGAGGCGCGCGCAGGCCTGGTGGCCAGATTCGCGCTCAGCGAAAAGCAGGCGCAGGCAATCCTGGATTTACAGCTGCATCGCCTGACCGGCCTGGAACGGAAAAAGATTCTGGAAGAGCTGGAACAGATCCGGCTGCGCATCGCCGAACTGGAAGCGATTCTGGCCAGCGACAAAAAACTGCGGGGCGTGATTTCCAGCGAGTTGAAGGAAATCCGCAAGGAGTATGGCGGCGAGCGCGATCCGCGCCGCACCCGGATCGAGAACGCGCTTGAGGAAGTTTCGCTGGAAGATCTGATCCAGGAGGAGACGGTGGCCATCACCATCACCCACGGCGGCTATCTCAAGCGCACCGCGGTCTCCACCTACCGGCACCAGCGCCGGGGCGGCAGCGGCAGGATTGGCGCGGGAACCCGGGGCGAGGATTTCGTCGAACATCTGTTCATCTCCTCCACCCACAGCTACATCCTGGTCTTCACCCAGACCGGGCGGGTGTACTGGCTGAAGGTGTATGAAATTCCCGATGCGGCCGCCAACGCCAAAGGCAAGGGCATTGCCAACCTGGTGTCCATGCAGCCGGGAGAAATCATGCGGGCGGTGCTGCCGGTTCGCGATCTGCAAAGCGAAAACGAATTCATCGTGATGGTCACGCGCCGGGGCATCATCAAAAAATGCGCAGTCAGCGACTTTTCCAATCCCCGCGCCGGCGGCATTATCGCCATGGGAATTGAAGAGGGCGACATGCTGATCAGCGCCCGGCTCTCGGACGGCCACAACCAGATTTTTCTGGCCTCGCGCGCGGGCAAGAGCATCCGGTTCGCGGAAACCGATGTGCGGGCCATGGGCCGCACGGCCTACGGGGTGCGCGGCATGACGCTGGCCGACGATGACTCCATTGTGGGCATGGAAATCGCCCGCCACGAAAAGCAGCTGATTCTCTCCGTCACCGAAAACGGCTATGGCAAGCGCACCCGGCTGAGCGAATACCGGCTGCAAAGCCGCGGCGGCAGCGGGGTCATCAATATCCGCACCAGCGAGCGCAATGGCAGCGTGGTGGCGGCCATGGCGGTGGAAGAAGACACCGAGATCATGCTGATCAGCCAGCAGGGCAAAATCATACGCGTCGGCACGGAGGAAATCCGGCAGGTGGCGCGGGCTGCGCAAGGCGTGCGCCTGCTGCGCATGGAGGAAGGCGACAAGGTCGCCGCGGCTTCGACCATTCCGCCGGAAGAAAAAGACAATGGGTCGGAGCAGGGCGAGTTGGGGGGAAAATAAGCCGGCGCGAACCCTTGTCTGCTGCCACGGCCGAACCCTGGCTTGGCGATGCAGGAAAAATGGCCCCGCCCCCGAAAAGGATAGCGACGATGGCCGGAATCTAGCGCAGGAAAGTGGAGCCCGCGCCAGGCATTGGGTTCATGGGTCCCTGCTGTCCGGCCGGTCACGCGCAACAAGATTGAATAACGGGGTCAGGGTCGGGATCGGGGCAATGGCGTAAGCGTGTTACCGCAGCACGCCCATTTGTTCAACTTTTTCCTGGCAGGAAATGCAGTAACGGGCCCAGGGCACCGCGTCAATCCGCTTGGGGTTGAGTTCTTCGCCGCAGGTGATGCATAGCCCGTAGGTCCCGTCATGAATGCGCTGCAGCGCCTCATCCACCATCTGCAGCAGCCCGCGGTCGGCATTGCTCTGGTGGAAAAGAAATTCCTTGGTGTAGGAATTGATGGCCTTGTCGGCGATGTCCTGGGTGGCTTCTTCGTCGGCCACACGGCCATCCTGTTCGGTGCGCGAGACGGCGCGCATTAAATCCTGCTGCTTCTGCTCGAGTTTTTTGCGGAACTGCTCCAGCTTGCGTTTGTCCATGCCTGCAACCTCGCCCTCAACTTCGACACGGCGAATCTTGCTATTATAACAGTTTGGCCGCCGTTGGCGGCAACGGCGCAAGCAATTACGATGCACGCTGCGGCGGAAAAGTTACGCTGCGCGTCATCGCACTGCAATTTCATTTCGGGAGCACCCCCCCTTGGCACGCATCAGCCGGCATGAATTGAAAACCGATGAGTTCGTCAGCGGCATGGATGCCGCGTACGAATACTATTTACAGCATCAGAAAAAGATCTGGATTGTCGCCGGCGTGGTGCTGGCGATGGTGCTGGCGGGCTGGGGCGTCTGGCATTGGCGCACCGTCCGGCGGCAGCATGCCCAGGCCATACTGGCCGGCGGCCTGCAGATTTATCATGCCCCGCTGAGCACGGCGGCCAGCGCTGCGCCGGGACAAACCCTCTACCCCAATGCCAGGGCGCGGGCGCTGGCGGCGCTGCCTGCATTTGAGGCGGCGGAACATTACTCCGGCCGCTCCGGCCGCGTCGCGGCCTATTACGCCGCGCTGGCGCAATTGGATGCCGGCCAGACCGCGGCCGGCTTGGCGGGCTTGCGCAAGTTGCAACAAAGCAGCCACCCGAATCTGGCCGCGCTGGCCCGCGCCGCGCTGGCCAACTACTATGTCGGCCAGGGGCAGAATGCTCAGGCGGCGGCTGAACTGCGGCAAATCATTGCCCACTCCGCGCCGGCCTACCCGAAAGCTGTAGCTCTGCTGCAGTTGGCGCGGCTCGAAAGCCGTACCCAGCCCACCCAGGCGATCGCGCTCTACCGGCAGTTGATGCAGACCTATCCGCAGGGACAGATCGCCCAGGTCGCGGCGCAGCAAATTAAAAAGCTGCAGCCTTAGTTCGTCGCCGCATCCAAAGTTCACCTTCCTCCTCTCTCTGGCCGGGCAATAACTCCGGCCGTTGGCGAGGGCTATAATTTTTCTACATGCCGCGCGTGCTTTACTGGCTGGGGTCGGGAGCGGCGGCCATTCTGGTCCTGGTCGGATTGTGGCTGAATTGGCGGCGGCATCATCTGCCGGCGGGTACGAACTGGAAGCTGGAAATCAGCGCCCGGCACCTGGAAGCCGGCGAAAAAGCCTGGGTTCACCTCATTGCCCCGGGCCGTTTTGACCCAGCCATTCACTTCCAGCTCCGCAACGCCCGCGGCGCGCTCATCTGGAAAAAACATATCGCGGGGCTGCGCTGTGCGCGGCCCCGGCCAGGCAGGCCCAGGCAGTGCCTTACGCCGGCTTTGCCGCTTGCCCTGCCCGTTCCGGGATTCTATGTTTTAAGCGCACGGGTGGAGCAGAAACACTGGCGGCAAAATTTGATCGCAGTGCAGCCGCCGGTTCCCTATTTTGGCGGGGTGCTGACGGTTGCTGCACTGGGGCTGCCGGCACATGTCCGCAATTATTTAAGAGGCCACGGCTTTGCGGTTTCGCATGGCCTCGCCCGCGACGATGCCCGGGTCATTGTCCTGGCGCGCACGCGGCTATCCCCGGCCGGTTATCAGCGGCTCTGGCGGAAAACGGCTGCCGGAGCTCATCTGGTGCTGCTGAAAAAACCAGCGCCGGACTTGTCCCGCTATTGGCCGCTGCGGTTTCGGGTTCAGCCCTGGAAAACCAGTTGCAGCGAAAATTTATTTCCCGTTCCGGAATTGGCCCGGGGTGTGAAGAGGAAATTTTTAACCCGGCTGCTCCAGCCGGCATACGGCTTTGATCCACAGCCGGCTAACCAGATTGTTCTGCTCGGCCTCAATGGCCGCAAACTGGATAGCGGCTCTCTTTCCGGGCGATCTGGGCCTTGTCGGGCATTATTTGCATTCCGGTTTGGTCAGGGCCAGGTGTGGGTCAGCGCTTTTCCCCTGCTGCGGCA
>JAKATS010000047.1 GCA_021818645.1 Acidobacteriota bacterium
CACACCACTTCCCTGGCCGGCGCAACTCCAGGCCCGGGCAGCGGCCAGAAACAGGTTCAGGCAGCCATGCATCATGCAGGGAAGCTGGCCGGAATCGGGGCTGTGGCGGGAGCGTATGGCGTGGTGCAGGCCGGCGGTGGCTTTCCACGCAATACCGGCTTGCGCCGCGGCCAGTATAAAATCCGCGATGGCATCGGTGGAGGGAAAAGCTTCGGCAGTCAGCCCGCCGCAGCGCAGTTTGGCGAACTTGCCGGCTTGATTGAACCAGTCAAGCTTGCGTTCCAGATCCTCGCCGGGAGTGATTTCAATCCATTGCGCTTCCGGAATTTGATCCAGCCTTGCCGCACAGCCGGCCGGCCCGGACCACAGCGATTCCTTCATTTCCAGCGCCGCGATCCGTCCCCTGAATTGCCGCGGCATGGCGGGGGGGTAGCTCTGCAATTCCGCCGGGGTGTCGAGGATCAGACTGATTTCGAAATCGGCATGGTGCCTGGCCTTCGCTGACTCCTGTATAAATTCCGGCCAGCGTCGAAAAGGCAAAAGAAAACGGCCCAGCGCCCAGGCATTCGCACTTTCCCGCAATTTCTGAAATTCCTGGATAGCCGCGGCCATTTCGAGGCGCGCGGGAGGAAATAACCCGGCATAGTCCAGCGCGTGGCTGAGCAGAATCTGCGCCGCTTGGGGCGTTCTCTCGTTCGCGGCGGCATGAGGCATCATCGCGGACCGCCGCGATTGGGATCATCGTCCTCGGGTCTGGCGCCGGCTTCGGCGACCCAGGATCGGTAATACTCGCGATCCTCGACTCGAGCCGCGGCCTGGCTGACCTTGAGCGGGCGGAAGGTGTCCACCATGACCGCCAGCTCGTGCGTGGCTTTTTTCCCGATCGAGGCCTCAGTCATGCCGGGATGCGGGCCGTGCGGAATGCCGTCGGGGTGCAGGGTCAGCGAGCCGAATTCAATCCCCCTGCGGCTCATGAATTCAGAACCGGCATAGAAGATCACCTCGTCGGATTCGACGTTGGAATGGTTATAGGGCGCGGGCACGGCTTCAGGGTCGAAATCGAAGGGACGCGGGCAAAATGAGCAAACCACGAAGCCATCTCCCTCGAAGGTCTGATGGGTCGGCGGGGGAAGATGAAAGCGCCCGACCCGCGGTTCAAAATCGTGAATGCTGATCGCCCAGGGATAGTAATAACCGTCCCAGCCAATCAGGTCGAAGGGATGATGGTCGAGAATGAATTCGTGCAGGGCGTGATCTTTTTTGATCAGCAGGCGGAATTCGCCTTTTTCATCCCGCGTTTCCAGCCGTTCGGGCACCCGGATATCGCGCTCGGAATACGGTGCGCTTTCGAGCAGCTGCCCGAACTCGTTGCGATATCGCCTGGGAGTGCGCAGCGCGCTGTGGCTTTCAACCACCAGCATCCGGACCGGCTGAGTGAAGCGGTACTGGTGGAGAATGCCGCGCGGTATGACCAGATAATCGCCCTCTTTGAAAGTCAGCTCGCCTAGCGGAGTAGCCAGTACGCCCGCGCCCCGGGCCACATAGTGCAGCAGATCGGCCTGGGCGTTGCGGCAGAAATCATGGCCGTCTTTGGCGGGCTCGGCGATCGAGATCGCGACATCGCGGTTAAACAGCAGCGGAATGGGATCGAGCAGGCTGGCCGTCGGTTCAGACAGGCGGGCGGTGCGGAAGTGCCGATGACGAAACTCCGGCTGCGCCTCCGGCTGCCAGTGCAGTTCGTGCAACCGGCGCGTGTTCAGTATCCGGGTCGGCGGCGCCAGGTGATACAGCAGCGAAGAAAGGCCGACGAATCCATGATTGCCGATCAACTCTTCGGTATAGAGCGATTGGTCCGGTTTGCGGAAAATGCTGTGCCGCTTGCGCGGGATCTGGCCGAGATGATGGTAGCGTGGCATAACGGCACCAGTTTGGCATCGCCCTACAAATTGCCGCGGCGCGCCTGCTCGCGCTCAATGGCCTCGAACAGTGCCTTGAAATTGCCCTTGCCGAATCCCTTGCTGCCCTTGCGCTGGATGATCTCAAAAAACAGCGTTGGCCGGTCTTCCACCGGCTGGCTGAAAATCTGCAGCAAATAGCCGTCCTCATCCCGGTCGGCCAGTATGCCCAGTTCGCGAATGCGGGCCGGCTTCTCGTCAATGCCGCCGACCCGGCCCGGCAGTTCTTCATAATAAGCGTCGGGCACGCGCAGAAATTGTATGCCGTTGGCGCGCAGCGCGCTGACAGTGGCGATGATGTCTTCGGTCAATAGCGCGATGTGCTGCACCCCGGGACCATGGTAGGCCTCAAGATATTCATCAATCTGGCTTTTTTTACGCCCCGCCGCCGGCTCGTTGATGGGAAATTTGATGGAACAGGAGTCGTCGGACATCACGATGCTCATCAAGGCGCTGTATTCGGTCGAGATGTCCTGATCATCGAAGCTGATGAAGCGCTTGAAACCCAGCACCCGGCTGTACCACTCCGCCCATTCATTCATTTCGCCCAGGCCGACATTGCCGACCACGTGATCCACGCGCAAAATTCCCACCGGCTGGCCGGGTATGGGCGCGGCCTCAAACCCCGGCAGCCAGAGCGGGCGATCACTGGAGGGGAAATGATAAGAAATAAATGAATGCAGCGTATCGCCGTAGGCGTGAATCGCGGCCCGGCAAATCGTCCCCGGCGCGCCCGCCGCGCGCGATGAACCCAGGGAATGCGGCGCCAATGCCGGCCGCGCGCCCCGCTCTACCGCGGCCGCGAAAGCGGCGGCGGCGTCATCCACTTCAAAGGCAATATCATAGACGCCATCGCCGTGGCGCGCCACATGCGCGGCTGCGGGAGAGTCCGGGCACAAGGGGGTGGTCAGGAGCAGGCGCGCGCGGCCCTGCTCCATCCAGTAGGTGGCGAATTCGCGGTCGCCTGTCTCAAGTCCGCGATAGGCGGCCTGGGAAAAACCCATCGCTTTTCGGTAAAAGAACGCCGCTTGTTTGGCATTGCCGACCAGAAATTCAATATGGTGGATCCGCTTCAGGCGGAAAGGATGCCGGCTGGGCTCGGCGTCGGCCGTAATCACAGGGTTGTCCAGAACGGAAGCGGCGGATCTGGATGCGCTCATAGAACTCACCTCGGCGAAGTGAAAAAAAGGCTTCGCCATTGCGATTCATCATGCGCCAAAGGAAAAAAATGGCCCGAAATGATCGTAGCACCGGTCAGGTTTGGTCAGCCGACTGAATGGTCAGAAGCGAAGCCGCCGCTAAATAATTCAGGCGCGGCCTGTGCCGCGCCTAATGTTCTGGTTAATTTGCCAAAGGGTTCATGGTCATTGCCGCCATTGTCATGACCGGACTGGCCGCCATCGCCATCATGGTTGGAGCCACTCCCTTAATCGCTGGGATCATTGGCCTGGTTGCCGTCGCTGTCGTTGGCCCCTCCGGAACCGTTTTGCTGGCCTTGATTGCCGCTGTTGGCCTGGTCATTGTTCTTGATGGTGAAGGAGAACGGAATCGAGGTGCCGTCATTCAGGTTGATCTGGTAGTTATACGTGCCGGCAGGCAGCGAACGGATATCGAGACCGAATTGCCAGTAAGGCAGGGTTTGATGTTGGCCATCGTTGCCCTGCTGATCGTTTTGGTGCTGGTCATCGCCCTGGCCCTGGTCGTCCTTGCCGGTAAATGTCCAGACGTCGTCGGAATCATCCAATTTCGGCTGGGGCCCGTTCAGGGAAACAAATGAGGTAACCACCGGATTGGTGGCTCCGCTATCGTCCCCATTGGGATGATTGCCGTCACCATCCTGATTCGATTCCGAGCTGGCTTGTCCGATTGAATTTCCGTTGGCGTCGCAGACCCGGAAGTTTACCGACAACTCGCCATGATGATCTTCGGGATCGAGCACCGTGGAACCATCGGAATTGATCGGGGACAGAATGATATGGCTC
>JAKATS010000257.1 GCA_021818645.1 Acidobacteriota bacterium
GACCATGATCTGCCAGTTGACCGGCATGGATGTGGCCAATGCCTCCATGTACGACGGCTCAACCGCGATGGCCGAGGCGGCGCTGATGGCCCTGCGCCTGACCCGCCGCGATCGGCTGGTTGTCGCCCGCTCGGTTCATCCCCACTATCGCGAAGTGCTGGCCACCTACGTTCATCGCCAGGGAGTCAAAATCCAGACAGTGGCCTCCGGCGCCGATGGACGCCTGGTTACGGACGCATTAGCCGCCGCGGTGGATGACTCGACCGCCGCGGTTCTGGTGCAAAGCCCGAACTTTTTCGGCTGCATTGAGGACTGGCAGGCTGCCGCGGATGCCGCCCATGCGCGTGGCGCGCTGTTCATCGCGGTCATCGCCGAACCCGTCAGCCTGGGGCTGCTGGCGCCTCCCGAGTCGGCCGATATTGTGGCCATGGAAGCGCAGGGCCTGGGCATTCCCGTCGGCTTCGGCGGCCCGTATGCCGGCGTGCTGGCCGCGCGGGAACAATATCTGCGCGCCCTGCCCGGCCGCCTGGCGGGTGAAACTCGCGACAACCAGGGCCGGCGCGGCTATGTCCTGACTCTGGCCACCCGCGAGCAGCATATCCGCCGGGAAAAAGCCACTTCCAATATCTGCACCAATCAGGCGTTATGCGCGCTCATGGCCGCTATTTTCATGGCGGTGCTGGGCCGCCGGGGTTTGCGCGAACTGGCCGGACAAAATCTGGCTAAGGCCGCCTATGCCCGCCGCGCGCTGGCCGCGGCCGGCGTGGATGTGGTTTTTTCCGGCCCGGCGTTCCATGAGCTGGTCATCCGTCCCCGGCGTGATCTGGCGGCGGTGGAACGCGAATTGTTGGACGCGAAAATCCTGCCCGGACTGCCGCTGCGCCGTTATTACCCCGAGCTGGGCGAAACCGCGCTCATCTGTGTCACCGAAGCCGCGCCGCGGGCGGCCATGGACCGCATGATCGCCGCCTATGCGGGAAAGCATTGAAATTGTCCGGAGCCGAAAACCCTACATGAAACCGACTGAACCCACCGCCGCCACTCCCGTTTCCCGCCACATTCAGCGGGATGAAGCCTTGCTCTTTGAGCTTTCGGCGCCGGGCAAGCGCGCCTGGCAGCTTCCGCCCCTCGATGTGCCGGAGCCGGCCGCGGCCGACCTGCCGCCGCGGATGCGCGCCGATATTCCCGGCTTTCCCGAGCTGAGCGAAATTGAGGTGGTGCGCCACTATACCCGGCTGAGCACCTGGAATTACGCCATTGATCTGGGCATGTATCCGCTCGGCTCCTGCACCATGAAGTACAACGCCCGCATCAACGAGCAGGTGGTGCGGCTTGATGGCCTCGCCGATGGCCATCCGCTGCAACCGCTCGCCGCCATGCAGGGCGCTCTGCGCATCATGCGGCGGCTGGAACATGCGCTGCTGGAAATCACTGGCATGGATGCCCTCACGCTGCAGCCGGCCGCCGGGGCGCATGGCGAACAGACCGGCATCCTGATGGTCCGCGCCTGCCTCGAGCAGCGCGGCGATGCCCGCCAGACGGTTCTGATTCCCGATTCCGCCCATGGCACCAATCCCGCTACCGCCGCGCTGGCCGGCTACCGGGTGGAAAACCTGCGCTCCGACAGCCGCGGCATGGTGGATCTCGCCAGCCTGGATAAACAGATGACGCCGCAGGTCGCGGCGCTCATGCTCACCAACCCCAACACCCTCGGCATTTTCGAGCAGGATATCCTCCGCATTGCGGAAATCGTCCACCAGCGCGGGGGCCTGCTCTACATGGACGGCGCTAACATGAATGCCTTGGCCGGCCGCGCCCGCCCCGGCGACTTCGGCGTGGACGTCATGCATCTGAATCTGCACAAGACTTTTTCCACCCCGCATGGCGGCGGCGGACCCGGCTCGGGGCCGGTCGCGGTCAAATCTCCTCTCGAGCCTTTTCTGCCTGTACCGCGGGTGCGCGAATCCGAACCAGGCCGGTTCACCCTCGATTTTGATCAGCCGCACAGCATTGGCCGGGTGCGCGCCTTCTTCGGCAATTTCGGCATGTTTGTCCGGGCACTGGCCTACATTCTGGCCAATGGCGCGGAAGGCCTCCGCCAGACTACCGACGACGCCGTGCTCAACGCCAATTACGTGCGGCGCAAGCTGAGCGCCGACTATTCCCTCCCCTATCCCACCCCCAGCCTGCATGAATGCGTCTTCAGCGATCAGAATCAGTCGGCCCGGGGCGTGCGCACCGGCGATATCGCCAAGCGCCTGATGGACTACGGCTTTCATCCCTACACCGTTTCCTTTCCCCTGATCGTGCCCGGAGCGATGATGATTGAGCCGACCGAGAGCGAAAGCCGCGAAGAGCTGGATCTGTTTATCGCCGCCATGCGGGCCATCGCGGAAGAGGTGCGCACGAATCCGGAACTGGTGCGCACCGCGCCTCATTCGACCCGCGTCTCGCGCATGGATGAAGCTACCGCCGCCCGCCAGCCCATCCTGCGCTGGAAAGAGAATGAATCAATAGTCGCTGGGTGACCCATGCAAGCGTAGTTTGCTTGCGGGCGGAAGCCGTGGGACTTTTATAGATTTCGTAGAAACGGATTATGGATCCGTTCCTGCCCGATCGTTGTCTCCGGCCCATGTCCGGCAATGACCCGCGTGGCGTCGGGCAGCGGCAATAATTGATCCCGGATCGAGCGCAGAATCTTTTCCCCATCGCCGCCCGGCAGATCGGTGCGGCCGATGCTGCCCGCAAACAGCGTATCCCCGGCAAAAATCCGTTCCTCGGACGGCAGATACAGGCAGACGCTGCCCGGCGTATGGCCGGGGGTTTCCAGCACCTGCAGGCTCAGCCCGCCCAGCGTCAGTACCTGATTCGCGCGCAGGGCTGCATCCACCGGCGCGCTTTCCGGGGTGGGCACGCCCAGCCATTGCGCCTGCCATTCCAGGCCCTCATTCAGAAACTGATCTTCAGGATTTAAATACACCGGCGCGCCGGTGGCCTGGCGCAGTCGCGCCGCGCCGCCGATATGATCAATATGCGCATGGGTGATCAGAATGCCGCCCAGCCGCAAATTCCGCCCGGTCAGCCATTGCAGAATGAAATCAATCCGGTCGCCGGGATCAATGACGAATGCTTCCCGCGCGCCTTCGGCGGCTATGATCGAGCAGTTGCAGGCCAGCGGACCGGCGGGAAATGTATATTGCAGCATTCCGCATGCGGCAAAGCCGCGTTTATTGCTTCGCCGGTTTCCCGGATTTGGCGGGCGCGCTGGTATGCGATAAAACCGAATTGATGCTGACGCCGCGGGTGCGGGTCGCCATGATGGCCAGGGTGATGCTGGTCAGCATGAAGATAACCGCGCAGACAATCGTGGCCTTGCCAAGCACGGTCTGGGCGCCGCGCGGGCCGAATGCAGTCTGGCTGCCCATGCCGCCAAAGGCGGAGGCCAGGTCGCCGGCCTGCCCGCTCTGCAGCAGGATCACGCCTATCAAAAACAGGCTGACCAGTACATGCACAATAATAACGATCGTTTCCACGCCGACTCCTGGTTTCCGTCGCTTGACTCGTTCAATTTTAACCCGAAACCCCGGCCGCTTGCGTTTGATCATTATGGACGACTGCGCGCGGGAATAGCACTTCAAAACAGGCGCCTTCACCGGGCTGGCTAACCACCCGGATGCCGCCGCTGCATTGCCGCATGATGCCATGCACGCCCGCCAGTCCCATGCCTTGGCCGAATTCCTTGGTGGTAAAAAACGGCTCGAAGATATGGGCCTGCACCTCCGGTGTCATGCCCTGGCCGTTGTCGTGCACCTGCAGCCGCACATAATCGCCCGAATGTGCGCCGGCGTATTCCGCGCCCTGCATCGCGTCCAGGCCCAGATTATCGGTGCCGATACCGAGCCGCCCGGACCTCCGTAGGGGGTAACGCG
>JAKATS010000321.1 GCA_021818645.1 Acidobacteriota bacterium
GATCTCGTGCTGCTATTGGAAAATGTCACCAGTCTTCCTTTGTCTCATCAGATGCGGCTCATTCAAATTCTGCGCGACAATGAATTCCGGAGCGCGATTTCCGCCGCGGGCGCGCCGGCTGTCCGCATTCTGGCGCTTTCCCGGAGTCCGCAACCGGGTGCCATTGCCCAGGATCAAATCCGGCCCGACCTATTGTTACGCTTGTTGAAGATGGAAATTCATTTTCCACCATTGCGGAAACGCAAAGAGGATATTTCGCTTTTAGTAACTTATTATTTGCATTTTTATTCGCAGCAATGGAAACGGCCCTTCCAGCCACTTCCCGCCAAGGTGCAACGGCATTGCCGTGAGTATCATTGGCCGGGGAATGTGCGGGAGTTGGCCAACTTTGCCCAGCGCTGGGTGGTGCTGGGCGGAGATCTGGATTACCCTGCCTGGCTCCCGCACACTCCGGCTTCCGCCCGTCCCGATGTCCGCCCGCTCGCGGAGTTGAGTCGCCCCTTAAGCCGCCGGGATGTCCGACATCTGGACATGCAAATCATCGTGCGGGCGTTGGAAGCCGCGCATTGGAACCGCCGCCGGGCGGCGCGGCAATTGGGCATCAGCTACCGCACCCTGCTGCGCAAAATCAAAAAAATAGACGCAGGAAATTATTAGAAGAGGGCGACTGCGCGACGGCGGGGTGGTGGCCAGGGACGGAATCGAACCGCCGACACGCGGATTTTCAGTCCGCTGCTCTACCGACTGAGCTACCTGGCCGGATTCACATTATTTTGCCATAATTGCCGGCCGTACTCCACCAGGAAAGGCTGGCGATGATCGCGTTCGCGTAATTTGATCACCATTCAGCCGCGTAGGCGAAATCGGCAGCCGGGCGATGGGGCGACTGAGTGATCCGCATCGCAAGCCGCATGTCAATCGAAAACTTCACGGTGCGCAGCCCGGATAGTTGATGGGGAGTGCAATGCGGATGAGCCGCCGCCTGCGGCCAGGTGGCGCCGCGAGCGGCGCGGGCGGCATTGAGTACTGCGTACAGCTTGCGCAGGTTCCGTCGCAGCCGATGTGCTTCATCCGCCGGCGAAAGCGGGACGCCGGCGGTTTTCGGCCAGGGCGAGGTGATGAATGTTTCCGGGGGTACTCCAAGCCAACGCAACAGGAACAGGGCATGCTGGCAACTCATATTCCGCCGTGCAGCCAGATTTCTGATCGTGGAAGGACTGACTGGATGAAAGTTGTCGCGCTCATTCAGTACGCACGACTGCCCCCAGATTACAGAAGCCAGAGCCGGCCAGCTCAACTGTTGTTCAAGCATCCGCACATTTACCGCGGCAAAGAACGCTTCAAGCTGAACTCTTCCGGTTTGATCATTCGAATAGCCGCCATTCAACCTCTGGCCATGATCAGTTGATATCGCGCGGCCGCAGAACCTGAAAGGATTCCAGAGCGCCGGGGAAGGCCTCAATGTTGATGCCACGCCAACCCCGGCGATAAAAATGACATGTGTTGGAGCAATAGACGGGATGACGAGCGCCGGCCTCCACGTAAAACCCCGGGCTGCCTTCGTCCAGCAGCGGGCGCACAACCAAAGCTTCACCAAATTGTGAATGCGAGGAATACAAGCTGCTATGACGGTTGAGGCGCAATGGCGCCCACCATTGAAAACGCAGCCGCAAGGCCATGGTTTGGCGCCAGGTCATGGGTCTTGGCAAAGGTCTCAGGTTCAATCATCGTGCCCTACCAGCCGGATACCTCCAAGCCATTAGCCGCCATTGAGCGCCAAAAACACCGCCAGCAGAATCAGAATGATCAGCAGCACCCAGGCGATGCCGCGCCGGATGGATGCGTACCGGTTTTCCCGGGAGCGCGGGGATTTGCGAGGGCGCGCATGAATCGCCGCGCGTTCGCATTCGCTGAGCGGAGTAAAATGCGCCCGCGGGATTCCCGCATCCGGACGGCGGGAAGCGGCGGCTTCATTTTCTTTTCGATCTTCCCCGTCTGGCTGGTTCACTTCTTCTTTTCTTCTCCGATTAACAAGGATTCCAGCCGCGCCTGATCAAATACGCATCCTCCCCAGACACCGCCCGAGGCATTTTGCAGCAGAGCCCAAAGCCGGGTCTCGGCGGGCAACCGGGGATCGGGAGCGAGTTGCGGGTGAGGCGGCCGCGCCGCGAGCTCGCGAGCTGCCCGGTCCCGGCCGGCGGAATCCACTTCCGCGGCGCCGGAAAAACCGATAAAGTCCAGCCGGCCGGTCAGCTGCACGCAGTCAATTTCCACCTCGATCCAGTCGCCGTCGCGCAGCTTGCCGATGGGTCCTCCGGCCAGTGCTTCCGGGCTGATGTGGCCGATGCAGGCGCCGGTTGAAACGCCTGAAAAACGGGCATCGGTCAGCACCGTGATCTGGCTGCCCCAGGGCAAATGGCGCAACGCCGAAGTAATCTGGTAAATTTCCTCCATCCCCGCGCCCAGCGGTCCGCGGCCGATCAGCACCAGAATGTCGCCCGCCTGCAAACCCTCGGGCGGGCCGGCTTTGATGGCGGCCATGGCGGCGGTCTCACTGGTGAATACCCGGGCCGGTCCACGATGCCGGTAAACGCCTTTCGCATCCAGCCGCTCGCGGGCAATCGCGGTGGACTTGACCACCGCGCCTGCGGGCGCCAGATTGCCGCCGGGCAAAGTCAGTGTGGGGGTCATGCCGAGGCTTTGGGCATGCTCGGGCGTGACGATTACGTCGCGATAATCAATGCCGTCCTGATCCCGCAGCCATGACTGCAATGCCTGCCTTCGATCCGAATCCTGCCACCAGTCGAGCAACGTATCCCAGGTCTCGCCGGTGACTGTACGGCAGCCGGACTGCAGCAGGCCCAGCCGGCGCAGATGCAGCATGACCTCAGGTACGCCGCCAGCCAGAAAAACCCGCGCCGTGGCAAAGCCCACCGGACCATTGGGCAAAGCATCCACCAGCCGCGGGGTTTGCCGGTTAATGCGCCGCCAGTCGTCGGGCGTGGGCCGCGGCAGGCCGGCGGCATGGGCAATGGCGGGAATATGCAGCAGCAAGTTGGTCGAGCCGCCGAAGGCGGCATGAACCACCATGGCATTTTCGATCGCGGCTGAGGTCAAAATATTCCGGCTGCATAGTCCCTGGGCTTCCAGATGCAATAACGCCGCCGCCGAACGCCTGGCCATATCCAGCCAGATGGGCTGGCCCGAAGGCGACAAGGCTGCATGCGGCACGGTCATGCCCAGCGCTTCGGCCACGACCTGAGATGTGGCCGCGGTGCCCAGAAACTGGCAGCCTCCGCCCGGGCTGGCGCAGGCTCGGCAGCCCAACTCTGCGGCCACCTGCAAATCCAGCAACCCGTGCGCCGCACGCGCCCCGATCGTTTGAACTTTGGCAGTATCTTCGCTGCCGGCTTCACCGGCCAGCATCACGCCGCCGGGAACCAGTACACCTGGAAGTTCGCCCGCCCGGGCCAGCGCCATCATCATGGCCGGCAAGCCTTTGTCGCAGGTGGCAATGCCCAGCACACCGCGCCGCCGCGGCAGGGAACGGATCAGCCGGCCCAAGACCTGCGCGGCGTCGTTGCGGTAGGGCAGGGAATCCATCATTCCCGGCGTGCCCTGGGTTCTGCCGTCGCAGGGATCGCTGACATAGGCGGAAAATGGAATGCACTTTCGCTGCCGCAACTCTTCGGCCGCCGCGCGGGTCAATAAGCCAATTTCCCAGTGCCCGGTGTGATAGCCAAGCGCCAACGGCCGGCCATTTTCGCCGCGCAGGCCGCCCTGCGTGCTCAAAATCAGATATTCCGGCCGGCCCAGCTCTTCCGGCGCCCACCCCATGCCGGCGTTGTGACTCCAGCCAAACAGATCTCCGCTCGTCCATTCGGTTAACTGCTGCTGGGTGATCGGTAATTTGCCGGC
>JAKATS010000370.1 GCA_021818645.1 Acidobacteriota bacterium
CCGCGACGGAAACAGCGGCCCCCAGCTCCTCCACACCACCCAGCCCGGCGGAGCCGGAAACAGAAGCGGTGCTGCGCACCTCTCCCGTAGTGCGCCGCCTGGCACAGGAGAACAATGTGGAACTGCGGCAGGTGGCAGGCACCGGCCAGGGCGGGAGGGTCTCGAAAAAAGACCTGCTCGACTATCTGGAAAAGCGCGGCGCCCAGCCCGCGGCGGCGCCAAAACCGCCGGCGCCGGCGGCCCAACCCACAGCGGCCACGACCCGGGACGCGGCGACACCCGCAGGGGGTTCCGCGCCGGCGCCGGTTTCCACGCCCGGCGGGGCGGTGGAGATTGTGCCGATGACGATCATGCGCAAGCGCATTGCCGAACATATGGTAATGAGCAAGCGCACCTCGCCGCATGTGTATTCGGTGTTTCAGGCCGATGTCAGCCGGATCGCCCGGCTGCGGGAAACACACCGGCGGGAATTTGCCGAACGCTCGGGGCTGAAGCTGACCTTCATGCCCTTTTTCTGCCTGGCCGCAGTCGAGGCGCTCAAGCAGTTTCCCATTCTCAACTCGTCGGTGCAGCAGGATTCGATTGTCTATAAGCGCGACATCAATCTGGGCATCGCGGTGGCGCTCGACTGGGGCCTGATCGTGCCCGTCATCAAGCATGCGGAAGAGAAAAATTTTCTGGGCCTGCAGCGCGGGGTGACCGATCTGGCCGAGCGGGCGCGGAGCAAAAAGCTGGCTCCCGACGAGGTGCAGGACGGCACCTTTACCCTTACCAACTACGGCATTTATGGCGGGCTCTACGGCCTGCCGGTGATCAACCAGCCGCAGGTGGCCATTCTGGGCGTGGGCGGCATCCACAAAACGCCGGTGGTGGTGAATGACGCGATCGCCATCCGGGAAATCGTGCATTTGACCCTCAGCTTCGACCACCGGGTGATTGACGGCTCGCTGGCGGATCAGTTCCTGGCCCGGATCAAAGAGATTCTGGAAAGCTGGGACCGGCCGCTGTTATAAGACGCGGTTGCCCGGCGCTGATGCCCGCCGCAAGCGGGGGAGAAAATAAAAAATCACCGCCAGGGCAAGGCCGGGCAGGAGCATGGCGCCGCGCAGACGCGCGGCCGATACTACCGAAGCGGCGCGCCCGCCGGCGAAGCGGCCCAGCAGGGCGGGAAAGACGGCACCGCCCAGCCCGCCAAATAAAAAGAGCCATGGATCGGCGGGACGCACCTGGTTTTCTGCTGCAGAGAGGCGGGGAATCTGCGCCAGAAGGATGGGAAAAATCGCGGCCAGGCCGAGCCCGGTGAGCAGGGCCGCAGCCAGCAGCCCGTCCGGAAGCCGCACCGCCATGAACAGCGCGAACCCGCAGCCGGCGACGAAGGCGCTGATGCGCGCCAGCCGCAGATCGGAAATCCAGCGCAGCCAGAGCGGCGCCAGCGCGCGGCCGCCAAGCAGTCCCGCCCAGAATAACCAGGGCAGCCAGAGCCAGAAATGGCGGTGAAGGCCGCTGGCGCGGCCGAGCGTGGCGATCCAGCCGCCGGCAGAATTTTCCGCCCCCACATAGAGAAAGATGCAGAGCCCGAGCCAGCCCCAGCGGCGGTTCATCATCCCGCGCCAGGGAGCGGGGGTGAGCGCGGGCCAGGGAGCGCGATCCCACCGCAACGCCAACCCCAGCCCCAATTGCGCCAGCGCCAGCAGCGCCAGGGTGAGCAGGGGATGGCGCCCATGCATCAGGCCCGCTACGAGAGCGGGAGCTGCAAGGGCGCCCGCGCCCCAGGCCAGATTCAGCCCATTCAAGGCTCCCGCCGCCTGGGCGCCTGAAGCCTGAGCCAGAGCCAGATTGCCGGCGGGAATCAATAAACCCATGCCAAAACCGGCCAGGGCCCAGCCTAAGAGGGCCTGGCCGGGATGAGCGGCGAGAAGGCTCAGGGTGCCCACCGACATGAAGGCCAAGCCCAGAGCCAGGGTGTTGCGATAACCGGCTTTGGCCAGCAGCCAGCCATTCAGGATGACGCCGAGGGATGAGCCGCCGAACTGGGCAATAAAAAAATTTCCGGCCACGGCCGGCCCCAGATTCCAGCGCGCGCACAGCCAAGGCAGCAGCGAACCGAGCCAGGTGGTCAGGATGCCGGCGAAGACAAAACCAAAGCTCAGGCAAAATCGGCTGAAGTGACGCAGAGGCAGCCGCGAAGATGACAGGGGAAGTTTGCCTGCTTCGCCATTCCAGGGTTCGGCCTCGGTGGTAGAAACGCGGCCCATCATTCTTTCTTTAACCGGCACCGGACGAGACCTGACGGGCAGCCCGGGTCAGGAGCGCGGGCAGGGTCCGGTTGAGGCGCGGATCACCAGTTCCGGTTTGACGGTCATGACGCGGGGGTGATCGCCCGATTTGCCGGCCTGAATGCGTTCCAGCAAAGTACGCGCGGCCAGCTCGCCCATGGCCCGCAAAGGCTGCCGCACCGTGGTGAGGGCGGGATGCTGAAAGGCCGCACTCTCAATATCATCAAACCCCACGAGGGAGACGTCTTCGGGAACGTGGCGGCATTCGCGCAGAGCACGCAGCGCACCGATGGCGGACATGTCGTTAAAGGCGAAGAGCGCGGTGAAGTCATTGCGGCGCGCGAGCAACTGGCGGACGGCCTGCAGACCGGGCTCGGGAGTGGGGGAATCGCCGCTGAGCTGGACCACGCGCTGCGGGGAAATTTCGAGGCCCAGCTCGGCGGCCGCATGCTGAATGGCCTCCCATCGGGACTGGGTATCGGAGCTGAAGGGCTGGCCTTTGATAAAAGCGATTTTCCGATGGCCCAGGCTTTGCAAATGGGCCAGGGCCTGCCGCGCCGCCTGGCGATGATCGAGCCGGATGTTGGTGACGCCGGGCAGGGCATGATGGCCGGAGACGGAAACGGCGGGCGCGCGCGGGGCGAATTTCAGGGGCGTGTCCACCATGATGAAGCCTTCGACCGCCCGCTCGAGCAAAAGGCGGGGATATTCCTCGATCAGATCGGAACGATGGCGATGGCTGGCGACAAAATAAAAATAACCCGCGGTCAGCAAGTAATCCTCAACGCCGCTGAGCACCAGCGCGGCGTAGCCTTCGCTGACCTCAGGCACCAGGACGCCGACGGTGAAGCTGCGGCCGGCGCGCAGGGAGCGGGCCAGGAAATTCGGGCGATAGCCCAGGGCGCGGGCGGCGGCAACGACGCGCTCGCGGGTCGAGGCGGGGATGGTGGCCGCGATGGGTGAGTTGTTGAGAACTATGGAAACGGTAGCCGGAGCCAGGCCGAGATGCTGGGCCAGTATTTTTAAGCTCGGCGCTTTCTGGTTTTCTGCTTTCCCCAGCTTACACACAGGAGCCGAACCACCGGATTGGGGTTTGCGTTTCATGCAATCAACCGCACATTAACATTATCCGGCTGCGCCCTTCCAGGGTTCGGCTGCCAAGGCCCCCAATATCCACATGGGCCGCCGCGCAACCCGGAGATCAAAACGGGAATCTAGCGTACCTTTGTAACCGTCCATGCATTGACACTACGCGAGTCACGTGGTACAAACGATCCATAGCTGAATCGGTTTAGGAATCTACCTTGCCGGTTAAGCATTTCCCGCTTTCGAGGTTATTTATGCTGCAAATGTTCAACAAACGAATGTTGTGGGCCATTGGTGTGAGCATGATCTGCGGCCTGCCGCTCTGGGCCCAGTTCCGGGCCAGCGTGCGCGGCACGGTCACCGATCCATCGGGGGCCATATTGCGCGGCGTGCAGGTGACGGTCACCAACCAGCAAACCGGCGTGACCCGAACGACGGTCACCAACAGCACGGGATATTATGCGGTGCCGGGGCTGCCGCCGGGAACGTATCAGGTGACGGCGCGGCTGGCGCAATTCAAGCCGGAACAGGAAGTGGTCACGGTAAGCCCGGAT
>JAKATS010000380.1 GCA_021818645.1 Acidobacteriota bacterium
TGATATACACATCACCGTTGCTGCTGACAGCCAGGGCATTGGCCTGATCGTCGCCATTACCGCCGAGATAGGTGGCGTAGTTGAGGCTGCTGCCGCCGTTCACCAGACTGGCCACGAAGGCATTGAATTTGCCGTTCAAAGTGGATTGAAACGCGGAATTCGTGACGGGGAAATTGGAGGAATCGGTGTAGCCGCAGATATCGGCGTTGCCGGCGCTGTCCACCGCGATGGCGGTGGCATGATCGGCGGACGAACCGCCCAGATAGGTCGAATAAACCAGCGCCGAGCCGGAGGGATTCAATTCGCTGACAAACGCGTTTACCGAGCCCGCCAGATGGCCTTGCACGACGCCGACGGTGACAGGAAAATCGGTGGAAGAGGTCGAGCCGGTGATGTAGGCGTCACCTAGATTATCGAGCGCCACGCCGGCGGCGTTATCGGCGCCGGAGCCGCCCAGATAGGTCGAGTAGAGCAGAGAAGTGCCGCCGGGGTTGAGCTTGGCCACAAAGGCATTAAAGCCGGCAGGAGCGACGGTCTGGAAAGCGCCGGTAGTAACGGGAAAATTGGTGGAGTTGGTGGAGCCGGTGATGACCGCATCGCCGGAAGAGTTCACTGCGATGCCCGTGGCCTGATCAATGCTCGAACCGCCCAGATAGGTGGAATACACCAGGGCCGAGCCGTCGGGCTTAATTTCGCTGACAAAAACATTAGTGTTGCCGGTCAGCTTGCTCTGCACCACGCCGGTGGTGACGGGGAAGTTTCCGGAAAGCGTTGAGCCGGTGAGATAAATATTGCCGCTGCTGTCGGTAGTGACGGCGGTCGCCTGATCGTTTTGCGCGCCCCCGAGATAGGTGGACCAGGCGAGGGTGGGATCAATCACCAGCGGGCGGTGGGTATCGTAGGCGCCAAGCTGAAAACCAATCTGTCCGTGCCGGCGAATGACATAGCGGACGGCCACGGATTGCCGACGGCCGGCTCGCATCTGCCAGGCTTGGGGCGGAAGCCAGTGCAGGCCGCTGCCGTGGGCGCTGAGGCGCAGGCCGCCATTGGCCATCAGGCTCGCCTGTCCGCCGGTAAGCTGCAAGCGCACCTGACCGGGCGCGGCGCCAGGGGCAACACGCAGATTCCATTCCATAATGCCGGCGCGGCCCTGAAACTGGGCCTGAATGCCGGGGTAGAGATTCCGGTTGATGACGGCGCCATAGATGGGCAGATTCGAGCGCCAGTTGCGCGACGCGCCCACCAGCTCGCTGACATGCCCCGGCAGCCGGTGCTGGCCCTGCCAACGGCTCGCCCGCGCGCCGGCAAAGCGCAAACGCATGACCCGCAAAGCCCGCGGCCGCGCGCCTGGACCATAGCTTAGCCACGCCAGATTGGCGCCGCGTGAAACCATCTGCATGCCCATGCCGTCCCCGCGGACAAAATACTGCACCCGGGCCGGCCATTGCCCGCGATTGGGCTCAAACTGCAGCGGCAAATTTATCGGCCGCGCTGCGGCCGGGCGAACCGTAGCCGGGGTGCGGGAATGATGGACACCGGGCGGGACCGCCGCGCTCAGCAGGGGCGCCAGCGCCAGGGCAAACATGAGGTTTTGTGTGAATCTGCGGCTGGTCAGTCCCACACACAGGCGAGTGAGCGAGTTTTTCGATGACATGATCTTGAAATCGGGCTACTTGCGAATTGTAACCGGTATCGGACGAATTCTGCCACTGCGAGAGCCCAAATACTGAATTGTACTTTATCGGAATGCCGCGGCTCCCTGAACTTGCATGCTTTGTGAGCTGGCGGCCCTGTTCTTGCGGAAGGGTATAGACCAGCTTTCAGCCATGATAATATGCCGTCGCCGGCGGTCCGGCTGGGGTTGGCCTTAGAGAAGAGAAAATAAAAGCTGAAGCGGCTGTGCGGAGAATTCCAGTGGTGGGGTCACTTTTTTGTTTGGCCGTTTCTGCGCCCGGGAATAAATTAATTAAAGGAGGGGCTCTCCCTGGCTGCCCCCATCCCGCTTCGTGGGGCAGGGTCCCTGACCTAATCCCGCTTTGTGGGGCGGGGATTCACATTGTGATACCCCAAAAATCCGCATGTGGCGTGCATCACAGGCGGCGACCCCTTGCGTGAACGAGACTGCCGGTAGCGGTTCTACTCCAGCAACCGCCCCGCGAGGATGCGAATAGCGAATGGAGGATGCGAATGAACGAACCGACCATGGTCATTATGGACGGCAACGAAGCCGCCGCCTCCGTGGCCTACCGACTCTCCGAAGTCGTGGCCATCTTCCCCATCACCCCCTCTTCGCCGATGGCTGAGTGGGCGGACCAGTGGCGTTCGGAAGGGAAGAAGAACATCTGGGGCGCGATGCCCGTGGTGGAAGAGTTGCAGAGCGAAGGCGGCGCTGCCGGCGCGCTGCACGGCGCATTGCAAGCCGGCGCATTCGCCACCACGTTTACCGCCTCGCAGGGCCTGCTGCTGATGATCCCGAACATGTACAAGATTGCCGGCGAACTGACTCCGGCGACGATGCATGTGACGGCGCGCACCCTGGCGACGCATGCGCTTTCGATCTTCGGCGACCACTCGGATGTGATGGCCTGCCGCTCTACCGGCTGGGCGATGCTGGCTTCGAACTCGGTGCAGGAAGCGGCCGATATGGCGTTGGTGGCGCAGATTGCCACGCTGGAGTCGCGGATTCCGTTCATGCACTTTTTCGACGGTTTCCGCACCTCGCACGAGATCGGCAAAATTGCCCCGATCAGCGACGTGACGATTCGCGCGCTGCTCGACGACAAGTACATCATCCAGTACCGCCAGAATGCGCTGAGTCCGGATCGGCCGATCCTGCGTGGATCGGCGCAAAACCCGGATGTATTTTTCCAGGCGCGCGAGGCATGCAGCCCGTTCCACCAAGCCGTTCCCAAAATTGTGCAATTGGTGATGGATCGGTGTGCGGCCCAGACAGGCCGTACCTATCACCTGTTTGACTACTACGGCGCGCCCGATGCCGAGCGCGTGATCATCATGATGGGTTCAGGCGCCGAAACGGCGGAAGAGGCTGTGGATGCACTGAATCGGAAAGGCGAAAAACTGGGCGTGCTGAAGGTGCGGTTGTATCGGCCGTTCGACGCCACGGCGTTCCTCGAGGCGCTGCCGAAGACGGTGAAGTCGATCGCGGTTCTCGATCGCTGCAAGGAGCCCGGCGCGGCCGGCGAGCCGCTCTACCAGGATGTTGTTGTAGTGCTGGCGGAGAACGCCGCCACGCTGCCGTTTGCCGCGCCCAGGGTGACGGGCGGACGCTACGGACTTTCGTCCAAGGAGTTCACTCCAGCGATGGTCAAGGGCATCTTCGACGAGTTGGCGAAGCCCTCTCCCAAAAAACACTTCACCATCGGCATCGTTGACGATGTGAGTTTCTCGAGTTTGGCGTATGATCCGGAATTCTCCACGGAAGATCCGCGCACGGTGCGGGCGCTGTTTTACGGCCTGGGGTCTGACGGAACGGTGGGTGCGAACAAGAACTCGATCAAGATTATCGGCGCCGAGGGTTCACACTACGCGCAGGGCTATTTTGTCTATGACTCGAAGAAATCGGGGTCAATGACCACTTCGCATCTGCGTTTTGGACCCACTCCGATCCGCTCAACTTATCTGATCTCGAAGGCCAGCTTCGTGGCCTGCCACAACTTCAGCTTTCTCGAAAAAATCAACGTGCTGGAGCCGGCGATTCCCGGTGCGGTTTTCCTGCTGAATTCGCCGTACTCGGCGGAGGAGGTTTGGGACCATCTGCCCCGGACGGCGCAGGACGAGTTGATCCGAAAGCAGATCGAGTTCTACGTGATCGACGGCCACAAAGTGGCGCGCGAGGCGGGCATGGGCACGCGCATCAACACCATCATGCAGACCTGCTTTTTCGCCATCAG
>JAKATS010000371.1 GCA_021818645.1 Acidobacteriota bacterium
AAACTCCCCCGGCATTACCCGTCGCTGGCGCCGCAGGCGGGGTAGAGTGGGAGCCGATGGAGCGAGGACCAGACCATGCCGCCAGGCCTTCGCGACATTTTACCCGCACCTTTATCCTGTTGTGAGGAGCCACGCAAAACTGTGCTGCCGAGGGTGTGGCTTAACCGAAGTTCGGCCGTACGCCGTCCGCCGACCGCGGTCAGCAGCGGCATCTATCCGGGGAGACGCCGCGCCCAGCGATTCGAAAATAGCCGGCCCGAATACGGTGGCGTGTGGCTGGCCCCGGGCTAGCGCAGGGGCCGGGGCTACGACGTCGGCAGTTGCCGTTGGCCTGGGTGGACCGCGGCGCCGGAATAGTCGAAGAAAGCTTGGTAGTGCTGGCGGAAATAACCGGCGCTCCAGCTTTGCGTGGCATTGAGTACAATGCCGATGAAATTCGCCCGGACCTGGCGGAGTTGCTCGCCGATGCGGTTAACCATGCCCCGCGTCACGAGGTTGGCCCGCACGACGCCGATAACCCCGTCCACACGGGCGGCCAGATTGATGGAATCGGAAACAACAGTCAGCGGGGCGCCATCAAAGAGGATCAGGTCGAAACGTCCCCGCAATTGGGCCATCAGGTCCGGGAACGCGCGCTGGGCTGTGATTTCCTGCGGCGTTTTTGAGGCCGTGCCACCGCCCAGCAGAAAGAGGGTAGGCAGTTCCGGACAGGGGGTCAGGGCCTCATCGAGCGTGGCGCGCTCGGCCAACACGTCGGCCAAACCGACCGATCCGATATTGGGATAAGTTGCCTTCAGGACGGGTCGGTAAAAATTGGCGTCGATCAGCAGCACCCGCAGTTCGCTTAAAGCCAGACCATTAGCGAGATTACTCGCCACCGTGCTGGCTCCACCGGCGGAGGAAAAACTCGCCACGAGGATCGTTTGCAGGGGCCGTTCGCGGCCCGCCGCCGCCAGGCGTCCGCGGATCTGCCGGAAGCACTCGGCGGTCATGGAGGCGGGACTGGTGCGCAGGCAGATCATCGGATCTCCCTGCAGCAACGGATCATCCCGGTGTTCCGGCAGAAACCCCAGCAGCGGCAGACGCAGCAGGCTGGACACGTCGCGGGGACTCCGGACGCGGGTGTTCGTCAGCTCCAGCCCATAGGCCAGTGCGAGCGCCGCCAACAGGCCCAGTATAGTTCCGATACCCAGAAAATGCTTCAGGTTGGGGAAGCTCATCACGCCCGCGGCGACGGCGGGAAAAGCCAGGCTGACTTGGGCCCTATCGGTGGAGGCACGCCGCAGTTCGAGCATCACCGCCCGGTCGTTGAGCATGGTGGCGATGTGCTGCTGATTCTGGATCGCCGCCTGCCGGTCCTGGTATTCCGTTAAAGCCGTATCCACGTCATGTACCAGGCGCTGCTGCTGGGTGCAGCGATGGCGGGTATCGGCCTCCAGGGCATCGGCGGCCTGCACGGCGGCCAGCGCGGTTTCCTGCATGGCCCGACGGGCCCGCGCCTCCAGCATTTGCCGTCGTTGCGCCATTTGCCGCCGGATGCTTGCGGCGCGCAGTTCCAAGGCAATGGTAGCGCGATGATTTACGCCCAGGGTCGCCTTCGAGACCGAAATTTCCTGCTGCAGGGAAAGCAGGTTCATTCGCAGATTACTCAGCGCGGCATCATCGTCCACACTCTGCTGCATGGCCGGCGAGAGCGTCAACGTGTTGGTCGCCACCTGCTTCTGAATTTGTTGATAATTTTCGGCGGCTTCCTTGGCGTGGATCTGGGCCTGGATCAGCATGGCGTTGAGCGTGGCCAACGTTCCCGCCAGAACGGTCTGTTGCTCGATCAGGCCGGGAATATCGTGGGCAGCGCGATAGGTTTCCAGAGCGCTCTGCATGGCCGCCACGCGGGTGCGCTGCTTGTTCAAGGCCGCGGAAACCGCCGCCGCATCGCGCTGCAGCCGGGCCTTCCACTGATTCTTGACATGTTGCAGGTAGGCGGTGCTCACGGCGTTGACGATCCGCGCCGTCTGCCGCGGATCGTGCCAGTACATGGTGAGGCGAAATTCATTGCTGTTGCGGATGGGCGCAGCGTGCAGGGCGTTTTGCAGGGCATCGAGGGGATCGGCCCGATGCGCCGCCAACCAAGCGCTACCGGCGGCGGCCTGATTCGCCTGGCGGTTTGGGTGCTGGAAGGCATCGCTTTGCAGCGCCCTTTGCAAAATCAGCGGATTAGTGATCAGTATAATCTGATCGCGCAGCAGGGTATTGATATCCGCCGTCGGCCCTCCGTTGGCGGAGCGCGGCTGCAGCGGATTAGGCGCTTGGGGCCGCACGATAAATACGGCCTGGGCCTTGTACAGCGGGTCATAACGGTGGTAGATAACGTACAGAGCGGTCCCCAGCACACAGCCGACCACCGTGCCCGCCAGAATCAGCCACTTGTGCCGCTTCAATATAAACCATAACGGCGGAGCCTTAGAAACAGGGGAGTCTTCCGCGGGCAAAGGTGTCATGGCAAGCGCATTGGTTTGGCTCATAGGTTCTCCTGGCTGTCATCAGCCTGGCCCGGACAAATGCTTGAGCAAAGTTTGCTCCCGTGACAAGATCGGAGCAGCGGCCTGGCGGGCTATTATGATACCACGTTGCAAAATGTTTCGCGCTGCGTCTGGATTACCCTGTGCGGCCAGAACCTTGGCCAAGTGATAATACGCCACCGGCGGGGGGGAATAACGCAGGCTGCGCCGTAACGCCGCCGTTGCGCCGAGGCTTTCGCCGTTTAGAAATCGCACCCAGCCGAGGGTATCCAAAATATTTGAATTATGGCAATAGGCGCCGCTGGCGATCTCTTGCGCCGCGTCCGCATTCGCCCGTTGGGCAAATGGTTCAGCCCGGCGGGGCTGTTTGAACTTCACCGCCAGCAGATAGGCGTAGTTGTTGAGAATGCCGGGGTCATCCGGGACCAGCTTAAGCAGGGCGTGATCGTACCGTTCCGCTGCGGCATAGCGGCCCGTCTGGTAGGCGCCCAAGGCCGCCAGACGCAAGGCGGTCATCCGCAGCATGCGGTCCAGGTGGCCGCTCAATGGTCGGGTCGCCAGGGCCTGCCTCGCGTGCGCCAGAACTTCAGGCCAGCGTTTTCCCGCCGCCGCCACCATCCCCCGGGCGGTGTCGATCAGGGCTTCATGGCCAGCGCGCTGCAAGCCTATTTTTGTTAAAACGGCCGTCACCATCGGGCGGCTGCGCGCATACGGCCGGGTTGCGAGGAATTGCCCGGTTAGATTCAGGAACAGGGGCGGGGCCGGCAGGGCCAGCATCAAAGCCTGCTGGAAATCAGCCGAGCAGGCCGACCATTTTTTCAAGCCGGCATCCGCACGGCCGCACGCTGCGTATAAGGCCGGCGCCCCTGGCGCCGCCACAATGGCCTGCTGGGCGGTCGTACGGGCCTGCGCATATTGTTTCCGCTGCAGCAGTGCGGCCAGATAGGCCAAGGCAATTCCGGCTTGCCCCGGGGCCAGATGATAGGCCTGGCGCTCCGCCGCCAGCGCCGGTCCGGGGCGCTGGCGCAACCAGTCATAACGCCCCTGCCAGAGCCACCAAATGGCATCGTGGGGGTACCGATGCCGCATCTGGGCAATCCAGCGACGCAGGCGCTTAAGCGGCGCGATGGTGCGCAGCGTAGCCGCCCGGCGACTGCGGTCGGAGGCCGCCAAAGCCAGATAGTCACCGCTGAGATGCAGCAGCAACCGGGCGTACGCGCGGCGAATTTGAGACTGCCCCGAATCCGTCCGCAGGACGGACGTGTATTCATAGACTCCCTGCGCATAATGGCCGGTTCGCACATAAAGTTGCGCCAACAACACTCGGGCGCGGACATCCTGCGGGACCACCGCCAGCAGCGTCTGGAGATCGCGAATAGCCCGCGGCGGCA
>JAKATS010000055.1 GCA_021818645.1 Acidobacteriota bacterium
CTGACCATCATTTCCCTGACTGCCATACTGTTTCCCTATACTCATGCAAACCGCATGCCAATGCCGGGCGCGTGAACTACAAAGTTTAAGTTCCCAGATTTCAATCCTTTGAATCATTGGCCCTGAGGTATGCCGCTGCCGGATAGGTTGCTAGGCAGTAAAAAATACACTTTTACGATCAGCAGAGAGACAGCGGTCAGGGGAGAGCCTGCAGCAGCAGCCAGGCTTTGTAGGACAGATTTTGCGCCCGGTCATAATCGCCGTGTTGCTGCGCCTGTTGCGCCTGCTGCATATATACCTGCGCCTGGGTGCGGTTGGCAATCTGGCTGGGCGATAAACGGATGCCATTGAGCCTGCTCAAGCGCTGCTGGCTTAACCAAAGCCAGTGACCCGCGGCACGCAGGGCCGCCGCTTGCTGACGTGGGCTGCCGCCGGTGTTTAAGTCCAGCTCAGGAGCAGGAGCGGCGATGACCGGGATGACGGGCTTGAGTTTATGAATGTGCCTCACGGATTTGCGCCGGGCTGGCTGAACCGGCCGGGGTGATACTGCGGGCAGGGCTGGCCCAGGGGTCTTCTTTTCCAGCCTGGGCACTGCAAGTACGATAGGCGCCGGGGCGGGCGGCGTAAGCACCAATATCGGGCCGTGGGCAGCCAGTGCCACTGGCGGATGCACCGGAGGATGACTGCAGCCCGCCAGCAGCAGTCCGAGGGCGCTGGTCAGGTATGCGAGCTGCTGGGAGGTGCGTGTCATGCTTAAAAATCCGTTTTTCTCCAATCACATTTCGGGCGCGGTCAGCGCGGGAACCGATAAATTTACCGTTCTGCGCTCTTCGCGGCGCCGCGGGAAATGCATGCGGAAACTGGCACCGGACTGGCCGGGTTCATTGGTTTCCAGTTCCAATCCGCCTTGATGCAGCTCCATGATCCTCGTAGCCAGCGCCAGACCGATGCCGCTGCCGCCCTCCCGGGTGCTGAAATAAAGATCAAAAATCCGGGTGCGTATGTCTTCCGCGATCCCCGGTCCATTATCGCGCACCCGCAGGTATAACGATGCGGCATCACTGCCGGTTTCCAAAATAACCTTTTTATCCGCCTGTTCCGGCGGCAGGGCCTCCAGTGCATTTCCCACCAGATTCAGCAACGCCTGTTCGCACAGATCACGGTCCACCGAGACCGGTAACGGCTCGCCGGACAGGTGCAGCTCAAGCTGAATGCCCTCTTCCTGGGCGCGAGCCTGCATCAGTTCATACACGGCTGCCGCCAGCTGATTTAAATCCATGGCGGTACGGCGCAACTCCACCGGCCGGGTGAAATCGAGAAATGTGCGTACCACACGGTCGAGGCGCTCGATTTCATGACGCATGACTTCCAGATGCGAAGCGATGGGCGGCGAGGGCTGCTTTTCCAGCTTGGCGGCGACAAGGTCGAGATGAATGGCCAGGGCATTGAGCGGATTTTTAACTTCGTGGGCCACGCCCCGGCTGAGCCGGCCGATGGCGGCCAGCCGGCGCGCCACTTCCCATTCATCTTCGAGTTGCTGGCGCTGGATGGCGTCTTGCAACAGCAAAAGCCGTTCCCCGCCGCGATCGGCGGAGGCGGCCTCGAGCCGCGCCGCCAGCGGGGATTGCCCGGGGTTGCGCGCCAGCGCCCGCCCGTTCAACGGCTGACCCTGCCGCACCGCCGCGCGGATCGCCTGATCCAACTCCGTATTTTCAGCAAACGCCGATTCAATGGACTGACCGCATAAAGCCTCACTGTCACGGCCCAGCAGACGCTGGGCGGCCGCGCTGGCCAGCCGGATATTGCCCTGATCATCGAGTAGGATCACGCCATCTTCGATGCTTTCCAGCATCCGGCTGACGTTCTGTTCGAGGGTAAAATAAATCTGCCTGGTATCATGCATCTGCTGGCCCAGTTCCGCAATTTTGGAGGAGACCAGGCCATATTCATCCCGCCGTTCCGGTTCGGCTGCCGTATTTTCTCCCCGCGCCAGCCGGTCCAGCTGACGGTTGAGTTGATTCAGCGGGGCCAATAAAAAATCGGAAAACACCACCGCTAATAAAGTGCTCAGCGCTACAATTAAGATTGCCGTCAAAACGATCGCATGCAACCTTTGATCGAGATTGTGGTGAACAAAGATGGTGTCCACCCCGACCCGCACCGCGCCCAGCCGGGTAGCGCCCAGCTGCATGGGCAGGCGAATTTCATAGACCCGCTCCGGCCCGAAGATCGCGCTGATTTGCCGCCAGCTTCCCGCCCGTAAAATATCGGCCAACTGTGGGCGCAGCGGATGCGCCTGGCCGATCAGCATCGGATTGCTGTCGGCCACAATGCGGCCGCCGGCCTGGGTAATGGCTACATCGCGAATGGAATTGGAGACGGGGTAGCCGATCGCGGATTCAAAGAGGGTGTGCAGCTCCGGCTGATGACCCAGATGGCGCATAAACGCGGCTATCTGGGACGGGTTGCCGGGATTGAAAGAGCCGCTGGCCGCGGCCGCCCGCATTTCCCGCCGCACTTCGTTAAAGGTCGCCCGGGCGACGAACTCGGCATGGCGGTCGATGCCGCGCAATTGCGTGCGTACCAGACTGAGCAGATATAACCCGCTCACGCCCGCTGTCAGCAGCAGAACCAGCAGCGAGAGGCTGAGGCTCAATTTGGTTTTTAACTTCACGACGCCGCAGCCGATTCAGCCTCCCGGCTCTGGTATTCCTTTAATTTGTTTTGCAGGGTTTTCAGGCTGATACCCAGTTTTTCCGCTGCCCGGGTTTTATTGTTGCCCTCACGCTCGAGGGTTTTCAAGATCAACAGCCGCTCGGCTTCGGCTACCGTGGTGCCCGCCGCGATGCTGATGCGATCGGGGCTGCCGGTTTCGGCGGGCGCGGGCGCGGCGCCAAAATCAGAGGGTAAATTCCGGGTCTGCAAATAAGGCGTATCAGCCACGATGAGCGCGTGTTCGAGCACATTGCGCAGTTCGCGCACATTGCCCGGCCAACCGTAATCCCGCAGCCGTGCCAGCACTTCGGGCGCCAACCCCTCCACCGGCCGCTCATGCCGGGCAGCCAGCTTGCGCAGCAGGCCTTCGGCCAGCACCGGCAAATCTTCGAGATGGCTGCGCAATGGCGGCAGGTGCAGATGGAATACATTCAGCCGGAAGAATAAATCTTCCCGCAACTGGCCGCGCGCCACCGCCTGAGCCGGATTTTTGTTGGTCGCAGCCAGCAAGCGCACATTGACCGCCAGTTCGGCTTTACTGCCGAGCCGCCGGATTTTGCGATCTTCGAGCACGCGCAGCAATTTGGCCTGAGTCGCCAGCGGCATTTCCCCGATTTCATCGAGCAGCAGGGTTCCCCCTTCGGCCAGCTCAAAGCAGCCGGCTCGCCGTTCCTGGGCGCCGGTGAAAGCACCTTTTTCATGCCCGAAAATTTCGCTTTCCATCAGGCTTTCCGGAATCGCGGCGCAATTCACCGCAATAAAGCTCCGGTCGCGCCGTGGACTCAGCCGGTGCAGGAGCCGCGCCACGACTTCCTTGCCGGTACCGCTTTCGCCGGTGATCAGCACACTGGCCGTCGTCGGCGCCACACGCGCCAACTCGCGGCGGATATTTTCCGCCACGCCGGACTGTCCCAGATACTCCCAATCCTCGCCGGTTGAGCCGCGGGTTTCCGGCGTACCGCGCACCACATCGGCCAGACGCAGTTTTAGTTCTTCGCTGCGCAGCGGTTTCTCAATGAAATCATTGGCCCGCAGCCGCAGACATTCCACTGCCGCTTCCTTGGAGCCCTGACCGGTGATGACCAGAACCGGGAGCGCGCCGAAGCGCTGGCGGATTTCGGCTAACAGCTCCAGTCCGTCCATGCGCGGCATGCGGATGTCGGTCAGCACCGCCTGCGGCGGCTCCTGATCA
>JAKATS010000104.1 GCA_021818645.1 Acidobacteriota bacterium
CGGGAAAAAAATTTATTGCCGGAATCGGCGCTGCGGGAGATTCTGAATCCTCGCACCATGACCGAACCGATGCATAAAAAGCAAATGACAAAACGCAGTGGCGCGGGAGCAAAGAAATAACCATCAACCAGCGGGGACGGCTGCTGCCGCCGGAGCAGCGGCAGCCTGGTAGCGCGGCAGCAGAACATCGAAGCGCGTGCCGCGGCCGGGCTGGCTCCATACCCGCAACGCCCCGCCGTTTTGTACCACGATGCCGTGAACGCTGGCCAGCCCCAGGCCGGTGCCTTTGCCCGGCGCTTTGGTGGTGAAAAAAGGGTCGAATATTTTTCCCATGATTTCCGGCGGTCTGCCGGTGCCGGTATCGGAAACACTCAGACAGACGTAATGACCCGGCCGGGCATGCATATAATCGGCGGCTTCTTCCGCGGAAAGTGGCAGGTTCATGGTCGACAGCTTAAACTCGCCGGCTTTCGGCATCGCATCGCGGGCATTGGCGGCCAGATTCATGAGCACCTGCTCGAGCTGACCCGCATCGGCGCGCACCGGCCAGAGTCCGGGATCAAGAGTGTAACTGATCTGAATAAATTCCGGCAGCAGAGAACGCAGGATATTCTGCATGCCCTGAATCAACCGGTTCAGATCCAGGGCCGTCATGCCGGCTTTCTGCTGGCGGCCATAGGCGAGCAACTGCGTCGTCAGGCGGGCGGCACTGCGGCCGGCATCCACAATCTGATCGAGCGCGGGATGCAGACGGACATCTTCACACTGCATGCGCAGCAATTCCGCATGCCCGAGGATCACGGTCAATAAATTATTGAAATCGTGAGCCACGCCGCCGGCCAGCCGGCCGACGGCCTCGAGGCGCTTGGCCTGGGCCAATTGCTGTTCCAGCTGAACTTCGTTATCGTGCTGCAGCTTTAAATTGCGGATGTACCAGCGGACTTGCCTGCGCAGGGTCAGATTCCAGACCGCGATCAGGAACAGGATAACCAGTAACCCGGCGCCGGCCCAGATCAGGCGCCGCATGGTCCACCAGCCCGGCACTTGAACAACCTGCAGATCTCCGGGGCGGGCCAGCTCCAGTTGAATCATCCAGGCGCCGTCGGTAAAGTGAGTGTAATAAATGCCGGTCAGGCGCAGCAGGCTGCCCAGACGCAAGCCGCTCAATTGTTGCCGTGCGCCTGGATAAGCAGCCTCCACTTCAATACTCGTGTGTCCCAGAAGAACATCGAGAAATTGCGCCCGATCGGTGTCGTTGCGCTCGAAGCTGAGCAGACGGGCGACAAGCCGCACGCGCAGATCCACCTGGCTTTGGTTCAGCTCCCGGGCGTGATGAATCAGTATCGGCCGCGGGCAGAGCGACTGCAGTCCTGGCCGGGCCATGAGATGGCGCAACAACACCGTGCTGCGATACAGAATCGGGATGCCGGTGAGGGTCACCTGCTGGCAGAGATGAATATTCTGCAGTTGGGCGCCGGTGCCGTAGATGCCATGATGTCCGGCCTGGATGACCACGGCATTCCAGGGCTGCAGGAGGGTGACAATACCCTGGACCCGCACGGGAGATTTGGATTTTTGCACCGCCAGGATTTGCAAACGCCGCCACGAAACCAGGGGCGGCCTGGGCCCCGGCGGAATACCCCAGGCAAATCCGGCACAGGCCATGGCTAGAAGTACTGCGCTGATGATTCGATGAGGAATTTTCATGCCATGCTCATGGCCAAGTGCGGGAACAGCATAGTAAATGTACGTGAACTAACATGTGCGCGCAAGCATAGATTTACCACCTATACTGAAATCTGTCTTTGGGTGAAAACATTGAAATCATTTAAATCATTTCAATACAATTTATTTCCTGATTTAAAATAACACCGCGGATGAAGCGTAACGGAGCCATGGCGAAAATGCTCATCCGCGGCGGCATGATGGCCGGCATTGCGGGAGCAGGGTATCTGCTGGGGCGGCATCCGGTGGATTTTCCCGTGTATTACCGATCAGCGGAAAATCTGCTGCACGGAACTGGTCCTCTATATGGGCCGAAAAGCGGGTTGGGCTGGCCCATGTATTACCGCTATCCGCCGGTGTTTTTATTTATTTTTTTGCCGATGATTCTGCTTCCCTTGCGCTGGGCGGCCAGCCTGTGGGCGGTAGGGAAAATAGCGGCACTACTGGGATTGCTCCGGTGGTTGCGCCAGCATGCTGGGCTGGAACAACTGCCGTTGTACGAAGGCTGGGAAAAAATTGCGGCGTGGCTGGGCCGGAACTGGCGGGCGTGGATGTTGACGCTCCTGCTGGCAGGGACATATCTACTGGTGGAATTCCGCTATGGCAACGTGGAGTTTTTTATATTTTTTCTCACCGCCCTCGCGCTCTTAACGGCGGACAAACGGCCCTGGGCGGCGGGCGCAGCGATGGGATCGGCCATCGCGATCAAAGTCTGGCCGCTGTTTTTTATTCCCTACTGGCTGGTACAGAAAAAAAACCGGGCCGCGGCGGCAGGCCTGCTTGCGGCCCTGCTGTTCACCCTGTTGCCGGCGGGATATTTTGGCTGGCAAGGCAATGAGCATGCGCTGTGGCAATGGGCGGGACAGGAATGGCAAACCGCGGCCAAGGGCGGGACGCTTTGGTACCCCAGCCAGTCGCTACGCGGTGTCATGGACCGCTATCTGGCAGTTCGGAAACCCCGGCCGGTGCAGGACGCGGCCGCCCATAAAGGATATGCGGAGCTTGGCTGCGGATGCGTGAGCGATCAGGCCATGCACGCTCTCTGGATCGGGCTGGAGGGGCTGGGATATGGCGCCCTGCTGTGGGGCGCGTGGAAAATGCGCGACAGTAACCGTGAGCTGAGTGAAGAAAGTCGGTTATGCATGGATGGCATCGCAATCTGTGGATTGGCGCTGCTTTCCCCTTTCATCCATATCGAAGATTTATGCGTATTGCTGTGGCCGGCAATCGCCGCGGGCGTCTGGCTGCAAAGACGGAGCCGGCAGGCCGGGGATTGCGTGCGGAGCGCGCGCATTTGCCTGTGGAGCGCGGCGATTACAGCAGGAGTGATTCCGCTGATTCCAGGCAGCGCCGCGCAGCGATGGCTGCAGGCCGCGGGAGCGGATTGCGGGGTGGTCATGCTGCTGGCGCTGGGACTAACCCTGGCCGTGGTTCAGGGCAGCGCGGCCGCGCGCCAGAAACCTGCCACGGCGGCAATGCCGCGATAGAAATTGGGAAGGTAAAATTTTTCGTTGGGCGCGTGCGGGCCATCGTCGGGCAATGCCAGGCCCATCATCACCACCGGACAATGCAACTGATGCAGGAAGGCGGGCACGATGGGGATCGAGCCTCCGCAGCGGATGAAAACCGCTTCCCGCTGATAGACCTCGGCCAACGCCCGGGCGGCGGCGCGATGAAAACGCGTATCGGGCGACATGACCGCCGGATCGGCCTGGCTCAATAGATGGACCTGCACGGCGTAATCGGAGGTAAATAGCGAGCGTATCGCGGCTTCTAGAGCGGCGGCTACCAAGGCGGGGACCTGATCGGGCACCAGACGCAGGCTGAGCTTCACCGAAGCGCGGGCGGGAATGACGGTTTTGGCCCCCGCGCCGGTAAAGCCGCCGGAGATGCCATGAATTTCCAGGGTCGGCCGCACCCAGACCCTTTCGAGTACTGAATAGCCTTTTTCCCCAGGCAGGCCGCGAGACTGCACCAGTTCCTCACGCCAATGTTTTTCGGAAAAGGGCAAGGCCTGCCAACTGTCCTTTTCACGGGGATGCGGAGGCTGCACCCGGTCGTAAAAGCCGGGGATCTGAATGCGGCCCTCCGCGTTTTTCAAGCCCGCGATCATGCGCGCGATCGCTTCCAGCGGGTTGGGCGCGACGCCGCCGTAAAGGCCAGAATGAAGATCGCGCT
>JAKATS010000303.1 GCA_021818645.1 Acidobacteriota bacterium
GCTGGCGGCGCCCGCCTGGGCGCGATCCGCACCCGGGGTCGCCCGGCTGAGCCTGCTGCAAGGCAAGGTGAGCCTGTTACAGAGCGGCAGCAAACAGTGGCACGCGGCGGTGCTGAATACGCCGCTGGTGATGGGGGATGAAGTTTACATTCCCGCCTCGGGACGGGCCGAGATTCAGTTTTCCCGCTATGCCGCCCTGCAACTGGCGGGCGGCAGCGAACTTACGCTGGCCGATTTCCGCGGCCAGCAGCTTCAGCTGCAGCTCCGGCGGGGCACGCTCAGCTTCAATCAGTTCTCACAGTCGAAGATCAACACCGAAATTGACACTCCCAATATGAGCCTGCGGCCGCTGGGGCATAACGTAAGCCGGGTGGACGTGGTGGATGCCACGCATACCAGTGTGACCGTCTGGCAAGGGCGGACGCTGGTCTGGACGCCCCAGGGCCAGGTTACGGTTTCGAGCGGACACCAGATTCAAATTGCCGGTTCCACCCACCCCCGTTACCGCGTGATTCGCGCCCCCGCGACCGACGCCTGGAATCGTTGGGTGCATCATCGCGACCGGCAACTGGCCAATGCTTCTGATTACGCCTACATGAATGCCAATATCTACGGCGGCGGCAGCCTGAACCAGTACGGGAACTGGCTGTATGTCCAGGGATATGGGCAGGTCTGGCAGCCGATGGATGAAGCCCCCGGCTGGTCGCCTTACTACAACGGACGCTGGGTGTGGGAACCCTATTATGGCTGGACCTGGGTTTCCTATGAACCCTGGGGGTGGGCGCCGTACCACTATGGACGCTGGTTTTTTGATGCCGATTTTGACAACTGGATGTGGTGGCCCGGACCGGTGTATCAGCCGGCCTGGTGGGCGCCTGCCTATGTGGATTTCTTCTACGCCGGCCCCGGCTGGGGGGTTGGATACGGCTTTGGGGACGACGACTGCATTGGCTGGGTTCCACTGGGACCCAATGAACCTTATTATGGATTCAGCCAGGAACACTATATCGCCCACTATGGCCGAGGTTTCGCACGGCATGAAGGGCTGCGGCACCGCATTTTCCGGCCGCCACTGGTGGCGGGCAATCAGCTACGGCGATTGAAAAATTACCGTGCGCCGGGCGGGGTCATCGCGGTGAATCAGCGGGGCTTTGTCAATGGCCGGGTGGATCAACTGGGCCGGCGGCTCACGCGGCCGCAGCTGCAAAACGTATCCCTGGTGCGGGGCACGGTGCCGGTGGCGCCGCGCGGGGGCAGCTTCCGGCTGCTGCCGGGCGTGCGCCATGGGATGGGAACCGCCGTGCGCCCGCCGGCGGCGCTGCAGCATGAACGAATGTTTGCGCACCGGCCGGTCCGGCCGATGCGGCCGATCACGTTGACGCAACTGCATCGCACGATTCAACTGGCGCGCGCGCATACGGGCTGGAACACCATCGTGCGGTCCCAGACCGGACCGGCGCGCGGGCCGGCCCCGCATGCGATTACGCGCAATGCGGCGCCGCATGCCGTGCCATCATTCCGCATTCAACGCCCGCTGAAACGCGCCGCACCCGCCGCCAGAAGCAACGGCTGGCGCACCTTCAGTGGCCGCGGAGCCAGCGGACCCAACCTGCGCGGTCCGGCAGCCGGGCGGGGCTATGAGCGCAACTTCCCCGGCGCACGAACCTCGATCAGGCAAATGCCGGCGGGCCGGAGCTTTCCCCACGGGCAATTCCCCTCCCGTGCGGGAGTGCGAGCGCCGCATGGTTATATGAACCATCCGCCGATGCCGGCGGGCCGGCCGCGTTATACCCAGGGCGGTTATGGCAGCGCGCGGCCGCCGGTGTATTCCGGACCGCGCAATCGGGGTGGTTCGCCGGGCTATTCCGGACCGCGCTACTCCGCGCCGCGCAACTCCGCACCACGTTACTCATCGCCGCCAATGGCGCGGCCGCCGCAATACTCGGCGCCACATTACTCGGCACCGCATTATTCGGCACCGCATTATTCGGCACCGCACTACTCCGCGCCGCCGGCGCCACATTACTCGGCACCCGCGCCGCATTTTTCTCCTCCGCCGGCGCCGCATTATGCAGCGCCGCAAGGCGGCGGCCGGCGGCCTTAAACTTTCAATCGGGCGAAGGTTCATTTTTTAATATTCGCCATCGCCCGATTGCTTTTACTTGAGGCCATCCAGAAAAGCCACCAGAGCGCGCAACTGCGGCCCGGTAAACTCGTCGAGATTGGGCATTTTGCAGCCCGGCTTGAGCGACTGGGCATGCGTGACCCAGCCGGCTAAATCGGCCTTGTCATTGGGAAAGCTGTTGGCGCCTATATATTGCCGGCCGGCAAGATGGGTGAGGTCGGGACCGACTTTGCCTTCCGCCGCGCCGAGCCCCCGAACGGTTATGACAGAGCGGGCAGGCGGCATGCAGAAAAACCTCTTTGCCCTGCACTGCCTGCGGGCTGGCCGGGGGTTGGGCCGGCTGCAGCTGTAAATTGCGCCAGGCCTGATAGACAGCCGGCGGCTGGGCCACAATCAATAGCCGCATATGCGCGTGCTGGGCGCCGCAGTATTCGGCACACTGGCCCTGGTAGCCGCCCGGGCGGCTGGCTTCCACCCGCAGATAATTGGTCAACCCGGGAATCATCTCGACCTTGCCGTGCAGCGCCGGCACCCAGAATGAATGAATGACATCGGCGCTTTGCAGGGCGATTTCCACCGGGCGTCCGGTGGGAATGTGAATTTCATTGGCGGTGGTAAACCGCTGATCCGCCGGTCCGCGCAGATAACGGACTTCCCACCACCACTGATGGCCGATCACCAGAATGTTCGGGTTCATCTGCTGCCGGCGGCGCAGGGGAAACAGCGTCATGCGCTGCAGCGAAAGCACAAAAACCACAAAGAGGATGATGCCGGGAATCACCAGGCCGCCATAGAGAACGAACGAATGCCCGCCGCCGGCATTCCAGGGCGCATGCCAGTCGAGAGTGCCGCGATGGCTGAGCCCGGCAATTAATAACATGCCGATCGTGATCACAGCCGCCACGCCGAAGAGGATGAAAATGAAGGCGCCTAACTGCGAAATGCGATGCGCGGCCGGGCCGGCGGCATGGAACATGGATTGGGGATCGCCGCAGCCGGCCAGCAACAGTAACAGCCCGATGCCAGTCCCGGAGATGAAGCGCCAAAAATTCATACATGACTCACCTGGCCGGCACCATTTGAGGCTGACCGGGCATGAGAGGCGGATCGGGCTCCCGCGGAGTGCGCAGGGATTTAATGTAGAGAACCAATTTCCAGATGTCATTCCGGGGAACTTTCGTTCCCCAGGAGGGCATGCCCTTGCCGCGGCCTTCGGAGATGGAGGAATAAATATGAGCGCTGGAATGGCCATAGCGGAAATAGGAGCGCCGCAGGCTGGGACCCATGCCGCCGCCGCCATGGCCGCCATGACAGCCGGAACAGTTGAACTGGACGAATAATTGCCGCCCCTGCATCAAAGCCGCGGCATTGCCCTGATAGGGGTTGGCGGGCATGGGCCAGGTATTGTGCAGCGATCCGGGCACCGGGCCGACCGGGATGCCGGAGACCGGCGGCGCGCCCATGGATGCCGCATGCAGATGCTGTTTGTGACAGCCGGCGGCCAGCAGAAAGAACGCGGCGGCACCGATGATCCCCCGGATGCGCCAGCTTTGGTTCATGGTCCGGGCGGATTCTGACGCGTGATGATACCGGAAAGCTGCCATGGCGAAACCTCAAAGGGCGAAGATATACAAGGTGTCCCCTGGTTCACTGATTTTTTTGATGGCCTTCATGGCGCCGACCGCGCCCAGACCGGCATAGGGATCGTCGGTGGAAAAGGATGGCTGCGCGACGGAGCCCATCCAGCCGCCGATACCGGAATAAATGGCGACATACT
>JAKATS010000272.1 GCA_021818645.1 Acidobacteriota bacterium
GTGGGTGACTGGTGGTCGGCGGCGAAGGCCGCCATTCAAGCCGTGCTGGCCGAATTGGACAACCCCTCCGCGCTGGCCGGCATTGGCCTGACCGGCCAGATGCACGGCGTGGCGCTGCTGGATGAGCGGGGTGAAATTCTCGGGCCATCGCTGATCTGGTGCGACCAGCGCACCCAGTCCCAGGTGGATGAGCTGAATCAGAAAATCGGCCCGGAGCGGATCCTGCGCCATACCGCCAACCCGCTGCTGACCGGATTTTCCGCGCCTAAAATCCGCTGGGAACAGCAGCATCGGCCGGCCGAGTACGCCCGGGCCCGGCATTTTCTGCTGCCCAAGGACTATATACGGTTTCAGTTGACCGGCGAATACGCCACCGATGTCGCCGACGCCAGCGGCACCGGCTTATTCGATGTTCTGCAACGGCGATGGAGCGGGGAAATGCTGGCCGCGCTGGGGCTGCCGGAAAGCTTTGTGCCGCGCGCTTTTGAAGGCCCGGAGATCACCGGGCATGTGCACGCCGCCGCGGCCGCGGCGACGGGACTGCGGGCCGGAATTCCGGTGATCGCGGGAGGCGGCGATCAGGCAGCGGGCGCGATCGGCAGCGGGCTGGTAGAACCGGGGCTGGCTTCCTCGACGATCGGCACTTCGGGCGTGGTCTTTGCCGTCACCGACCAGCCGCGGGCCGATGTCCATGGCCGGATTCATACGTTTTGCCATTCCGTGCCGGGACAATGGCATGTGATGGGGGTGACGCAGGCAGCGGGCCTGTCACTGCGCTGGTTCCGGGATCAATTGAGCGGCCCGGAACGCCAGGCTGAAATCGCCGGCGAGGGCGATGCGTATGACATTCTAGCGAAACTGGCGGCCACTACTCCGCCGGGCGCACAGGGATTATTTTTTCTGCCCTATCTGATGGGCGAACGCGCTCCGCATCTCGACCCGCTGGCGCGGGGCGGCTGGATCGGGCTGACCGCGGCCCATACGCGGGCTCATCTGGCCCGCGCCGTTTTTGAGGGCGTCACCTACAGCCTGCGGGATTCGCTGGATATTTTCCGCGAGCTGGGGCTGGAGCCGAGCGAAATCCGCCTTTCCGGCGGCGGCGCCCGCAGCGCCTTCTGGGCCGGGCTGCAGGCCGATATTTTCGGCGTGAGCTGCACGCGGCTCAGCCATACCGAGGGCGCCGCCTATGGCGCGGCATTGCTCGCCATGACCGGGACGGGGGGCACGGCATCACTCGCCGCCGCCGCGGCCAACTGCCTGCGAGTCGCCGATCGCTTTGCTCCCGACGCCCGGCGGGCCGCTGTCTATACCCGCGGCCACCGGATTTATCGCGAGCTGTACCCGCGGCTGCGCGAAACCTACCAGGCCATCGCAAGGCTGGAAGCCAGCCTCACCGGGTCATAAAGATTACAACTACGGTATTTCAGTTCCCCGGTTCAGGTCAGGGACTTTGATATACTGAGTCGCGCTTCCAGACATTTTCGCAAGGTAGTTTGATTAATCGTGCCCACGACCCGCCGTCAATTTCTGCGCCAGGCCGGACTGGCCCCGCTGGCATTTTCCGGCTGGCGCAATCTGCGTGGGGTGCTGCAGCCTGTGCCCGCCAACTTCGGCGGCCCCATCTTCACCACCGTCACCCCGGAGCAGAGCAAAATCTTCTGGATACACGACAATGCCATGTCGCCCATGCACTACCTGCCAGAGAGCATGTGCTCGGGCTGCGCCTTTCTCGATTATGACCAGGACGGCTGGATGGACATTTTCCTGGTCAATACCGGGGACTGCGATTTTTTTCATCCCAAACATCCGCCCCACAACGCGCTCTATAAAAATAACCGCGACGGCACCTTCACCGATGTGACGGCGCAAGCCGGCCTGCTCGGCGGCATTACCTTCGGGGAGGGAGCCTGCGTCGGCGACTATGACGGCGACGGCTACCCCGATATTTATGTCACCGGGTACGGCCACAACATTCTGTATCACAACAACGGCGACGGCACCTTCACGGATGTGACGGGAAAAGCCGGACTGGCCGACCCCAACTGGTCCACCTCCGCCGCCTGGTTCGATTACGACAATGACGGCAAGCTCGATTTATTCGTCTGCAGCTTTGTCGAATACAGCCTGAAACAGAATATATTTTGCGGAGACAATAAGCTGGGCAAGCATTATTACTGCATTCCCCGCATTTTCAAGCCGCGGCCCAGCCGTTTATACCGCAACAACGGCGACGGCACTTTCACCGAAGTCGGCCACCTGACCGCCATCGGCAGCAATCCGGGCAAATCGCACGGCGTGGTCGCCACCGACATCAATAACGACGGGCTGCTTGATTTGTTTGTGTCCAACGACACCACCGCCAATTTCCTGTTTCTCAACAAAGGCGGCGGCAAGTTTGACGAAATCGGATTTATGGCGGGCGTGGCGTACAGCTCGGATGGAGTGCCGCGCTCAGGCATGGGTCTCGATTCCGCCGACTACGATCAGGACGGCTTCATGGATCTGTATGTGGCCAACATTGACCATGAGCGTTTTTCGCTGTATCACAACAATCACGACGAAACCTTCACCGACATGGCCGCTGCCAGCGGCATCGGGCAGGCCACCTATTTAAAAAGCGGCTGGGGGATGCGCTTTTTTGACTATGACAATGACGGCGAGCTGGACCTGATCCAGGCCGACGGTCATCCCGACGACATGGTCGCCAGCTATGACACCGACGTGTACTGGCATGAAAAGCCGCTGCTCTTCCGCGGCAACGGCCGCGGCAAATTCGCCAACGTCAGCCCGATCGCCGGGCCGGCATTTCAGAAGCGCTGGGGTTCGCGCGGTCTGGCTACCGGCGATTTCGATAACGACGGCGGCGTGGACGTGCTCATCAGCAACAACGGGCAGCGCCCGCTGCTGCTGCATAATGAGGTGGGCCGGCATCATCACTGGCTAGGCGTGCTGCTGATCGGGAAACGATGCAACCGCGACGCGGTGGGGGCGAAAATCGTATGGGCGTTTGACCAGCGCGTGCGCTCCCGCACCAAAGTCGGCGGCGGCAGCTATCTTTCCTCACATGATCCCCGGTTTGTGCTCGGCATCGGGCAGGCGAAGCGCATTGACTGGCTGGAAGTGCACTGGCCCCTGCCATCAGGCAAGGTTGAACGCTTTACCCAATTGCCGCTTAACCGCTATATCACGATTGTGGAAGGCGAAGGCATACAGCCATATCCTTATAAAGTGAAGTGATGATGGTAGAGACCCGATTTAGTATAACCACTACATTTTGTAGTCTGAGCAGTAAAATATCCCTTGCATTGTGGCTCCATTTCAGGTTTCATACTACTTGAGGTGAGTCACATGCCTACGCCACAGGCCGGCGGCTTGCTGACACTGCGGCTTTCACGTCCGCGGATGCTGCGCATTCTGGGGATTTCTCCCGGGAAACTGCTTTATTGGGAAAAAGCCGGCCTGATACCCGAGCGAATGGCTTATGAGGTCAATGAGCTGGCGGCCCTGCGCCATCTCAACGAGCTGAGCCGGGCCAGAATTCCTGTTTCAGCCATTCGCGCCGGTCTCCATCATCTGCGAAAACTGGGCGTTGAAGGCACCATGGCCTTGACCCATCTGGCGCCCGATCCCAAGCGCCGGAGGGTGATTATCCGTCGCGCGGGCCAGGTGGTTGAGCCGATATCCGGCCAGATGCGGCTGGCCTTTGTCCAGGCCAAACCGGCGGATGTGGTTCCCTTCGCCCTGCCCGCCGCGCAGCGCGCGGCGGAGGCGGAAATGTGGTTTACATACGCGGTTTCGCTGGAGGACAATCCTGGCGACCGCACGGCCGCGGCCGCGGCCTATTTGAAATGCCTGGAATATGATGCCGGGTTTGCCAGCGCGTCTA
>JAKATS010000209.1 GCA_021818645.1 Acidobacteriota bacterium
GGCCCACTCCTCATCGCTGAAAATTCCCGGTAGGCGCACAATCGCCTGCCAGCCGCCGGCTATTTTCCAGCGCTGCAGGGCCGGGCAGGTCGCCAGCGCCTGATCCAGCACGGCCAGATTTGTGCGCAGCCGATTCAGAATCTGGGACTGCAAGCTGAAACGCAACTGCAGCAGTTCACCGGCCGCCAGCTGCACGGGAGTATCCACGGTTAAAAAACTATCCAGCATTGGCTCCAGCCGCCGCGCCGCCGCCTGAGTCAGGTTTTGCGGTCCGCGCAGCACAAACCATCCCAGCTTCATCTGGGGTAATGCCGTGATTTTGGAGATTCCATTCAAGACGAAGGTCAGCGCCGCAGGTTCGGGCAGCGGATCCGATGTGGCCTCGGGCATGGACTGCCATTCCAGTGCGTAATCATAAAAAACTTCGTCCACGATCACGGCCAATTCATGCCGGGCAGCCAACGCCTGCACTGCCAGCCACTCGTTCCGGCCCAGATACGAGCCGGTGGGGTTGTTGGGATGAATCATCACCACCGCGCGTGAGCGCGGCGTGAGGCCGGCTTCGAGCGCATGCACATTGATTTCCCAGTTCGCCCCAGGCGAGAGCGGATATGTCGCCAGCTCCACGTCCTGTAATCCGGCCAGCATGTCCAGCAGAGGGTATCCGGGGCGGGGCACATGCACGCAGTCGCCCGGATCGCAAAGCAGCCGCAGCAGATGTGCATAGGACTCGCTGCTGCCGGCGGTCAGCCAGACGGCATCGGCTCGAGGTATTCCGGCCAGGGAAAGCGGCAGCGCGGAAACTCTGGCTAGCCGGCGATCTTCATAGTAATGCGCGACGGCTTCCCGCGCCACCGGCAAGCCTTGCGGCTCGGGCTGGTAGAGGAAAATATCCGGTTGGACCAGCGCCGCCCGGATGGCGGAATGTGGATAGTCGAAGCCGCAGCGAGTGGGATTGGTTTCGGTCAGATCCAGACGTTCGCCCGCGGCCTCGGCCAGCGTCTCCGCATGAAACTCCCATCCTGTGCGCCGTGAAAACATGGCTTTGCACCGCAATTCACCCGGCAGGCTGATTTTTTAGCGGGTGATGCGCTCCATGCCCATATAAGGCCGCAGGACTTCGGGGATCAGAATCGAGCTATCGGCCTGCTGGTAATTTTCCACCACGGCGATCCAGGCCCGGCCTACCGCGACGCCGCTGCCATTCAGAGTATGGGCGTAATGGCTTTTGCCTTTGCCGCCGGCGCGATAGCGTATATTGGCCCGCCGCGCCTGAAAATCCTCACAATTGCTGCACGACGAAATCTCACGATAGGCTTGTTGCCCCGGCAGCCAGACTTCCAGGTCGTAGGTTTTGGCGGAACTGAAGCCCAGATCGGCCGTGCAAAGTTCCATGACACGGTAAGGCAGTTCCAGCGCCTGCAGCACCGCTTCGGCATCAAGCGTCAGCCGTTCCAGATCGGCATAGGAATCTTCCGGTCGGCTAATTTTAACCAATTCAACTTTCTGAAATTGATGCTGGCGGATAATACCGCGCACATCCTTACCGTACGAGCCGGCTTCGCTGCGGAAGCAGGGCGTCCAGGCGGTTACGCTTCTCGGCAGATCCGCGGCTTCGAGCGTCTGGCCGGCGAAGAGATTGGTGAGGGGAACTTCGGCGGTGGGAATAAGCCATAGATCGCTTGCCTCGCATTTGAACAGATCGCCGGCAAATTTGGGCAATTGTCCGGTGCCGCGCAGCGCCGCCGAGTTGACCAGCGCGGGCGGCAAAATTTCCTGGTATCCGTGTTTGCGGGTATGCAGGTCCAGCATGAAGTTGGCCAGCGCCCGCTCCAGCCGCGCCCCGGCGCCGCGGTACACGGCAAACCGCGCACCGGAAAGCCGGGCCGCGGTTTCCAGGTCCAGAATGCCGAGCTGCAGTCCGAGGTCCCAATGCGCCAGCGGCTCGAAATCGAAGCGCCGCGGTTCTCCCCAGCGCTTGATTTCCACATTGTCTTCCGAACTCCACCCCTCGGGCACCGAAGCATACGGCCGATTCGGCAGGTTCAGCAGCAGCGGTTCCATGGCCGCATCCAGATGATTGAGGCGATCTTCCCGGGGTTTGATTTCTTCCGCGCCCAGCCGCCGCGACTCATTCATAAGCGCCTCGGCCCGGGCATGCCCTTCTGTTTCCTTCGCGCGCTTCAGCCGCGCGACCTGTTCCGATATCTGATTACGCTGCTGCCGGATTTCCTCCAACTCCCGCACCAGTTTCCGGCGCTCGGCATCGAGCGCGCGCAGCGGTTCCAGATCGAAGCGCGTCTGGCGCTTGCGCAACATGGCTTCAATTTCTTCCAGATGTTCGCGTACGTAGGCTAAATCCAGCATGGAATTGATTGTCTCAAATCAGAGCCAGGGCAGCTGAGCGGGCAGAATTACCGCTTTATCTATCCTGACCGCGCTCCCATATTTCCACGGCTTGCCGGCACCAATTTTCCGCCTGTTCCATCCGCCCCAGTTTCAGGCAGACGCCGCCAAGTTGATTGCAGGTTTCGGCCACCAGCCGGTGACTGGGGCCCAACAGTCTCCGCTGCATATCGAGCGCCCGGAGGTAGAGTTGTTCGGCTTCTCCCAGCTTGCCCTGTCCGGCGCAGACCTGGGCCAGATTGATCAGGCTGGCCGCCACATGAGGATGATCCGGCCCCAGGGCTTTTTCCCAGATGGTCAATGCGTTGCGGAACACGGATTCCGATTGCTCGCCGCCTGGATTTTCCGGCATTTCCTCCTGCCCGAGCCATTCGGCATTTGACCACCAAATACCGGCACAGGCAGCCTGGGCCTGGCGCAAACTGTCCTCGGCCAGTTCAAGCTGCCCCAGCCGCCGGGCGATACCGGCTTTGAGCAGCCATAGCCGAGCCCGAGGTAAATCGCGCGTTTCGGCTGCGCTGGGGGCGGTTTCAGGATCCGAAAGATGTCGGGTCAACCTGATTGCCTGATCGCAACTCCGGCTTGCCATTTCCCAATCAGCCGCAAGATCAGACTGCGCCAGCAGTTCCGCCTGTTCCCGCCAGACCGGCGCCAGCCGAGAATCGTCCGCACCCCAGGCGGTGGTCAGGATGGCCAGCGTGGTTTGCAAAGCCCGGCGGCACTCATGGTATTGCCCAATCAGACGCAGACGCCGCGCCCAATTCCACCAGGCCCGACCCAGCCGCGGATGGTCGGGCGGCAGCGCGATCTGCCAGAAATGCAAAGCGCGCTGCTGCTGCATTGCCGCTTCTTCCGGCTGTGGCTCGCGAGCATGAATTTCGCTGCTCGCTTCCAGGGTGCGGGCCAAGGGTATGAATTCACCTGCATCTTCCCGGGCTCGCAGCGCCTGGCGATATCTGACCTGCGCAGCTTTCATTTGGCCTTGCCGCAGAGCGCTGCGGGCCAGCAATTCGTGAGCTGCCGCCTCTGTTTCCGCGTCCAGGGGCTGTTCCGAATCCTGATCCAACACCCGATGCGCCGAGGCGGCGGCTTCTTCCAGTTTTCCCTGCGCTTCCTGGCATTCGGCCAGCCGGAGCCGGGCGGACGCCAGACCCTGAGCATCACCGACTCGTTGTTTTTGGCGCAGATAGAGCGCCTGTTGCAGCCAGACTTCCGCTTTCTGGTATTGACCTTCACGCCAGGCAATCTCTCCCAACCGCTCCAGCGGCATCAGCTGCTCGCCGGGATTATTTTCATCATGCTGACGCAGCCAGGCGAGGCAGCGGCCATACAGGGGAATGGCATCGGAAAAACGGTCTTGCCGGTACATCAGTCCGGCCATCCGCAGCAGAATATCGCGCCACTCCGGCAGCGATGTTTCCTCTTCCGCCAGAGCGTCCCGGTACACCAATTCCGCG
>JAKATS010000171.1 GCA_021818645.1 Acidobacteriota bacterium
GCCTGGTCATGGATGACGAGCAATTGCTCGGCGTCATCGCACCTTCGGATCTGCGGCGCATGCCCCGCGAACAATGGAATTCCACGCCGGTGCGCCAGGCCATGACCCCGCGGGAAAAATTGATTACAGCGGGTCCGCGGGAAAGCCTCAACCAGGTGCTGAAGAAAATTGTGGCCGATAATCTGAGCCAGATTCCCATCCTGCAGGACGGCAAGGTGCAGGGGGTCATCCGCCGCGACCGGATTCTGCAGCTTCTGCACGATCATTTAACTCCGCAGACTTGAAGCCTGGCGGGAGTATTGACCGCGTTTCACTCGCTTCCCGCCGGTTCCGTCGTTTATTCTGGAACTCTGATGAACTCTCTTCCCTGTACAAACCCCGCCTGGGGCCAGCCGGGCATGACGCCGCGCTGGACCCGCGGCACGAAAGACGGAGTGGGCTGCGCCTATGCCGCCGGCAGTCGGGTCTGGTTCACGCTGGCGCAGGGAGTGGTGACCGAGGTTTACCACCCTACCATTGACCGCCCGCAGGTTCGCGACTGGCAGTTCCTGGTCACCGACGGACAAAGCTTTTTTCACGAAGAGCGCCGCGATTTGCAGGGCACCACCGAACTGCTGGAACCCGGCACGCTGACCTATGCGGTGACGAAATGGGATCCTCTCGGGCGCTACCGGATTGAAAAAGAAATTTTTTGCCATCCACATCTGGATTGCGTGCTGCTGCGCGCCCGGCTGGTGAGCACCCAGGCCGGTCAGCGGCTGCGGCTTTATTCACTGTGCGCGCCGCATCTGGAATCAGGCGGCTGGAATAATCAGGGCGCGATCTGGTCCTGGGCGGGTCGACGCATTTTGATTGCGCATAAGGGCGGCACCTGGCTGGCCCTGGCCGCCGATGTGCCCTGGCGGGATGCCTCGTGCGGCTATGTGGGCGTCAACGATGGTTGGACCGATCTGCATGACAATTTTCAGCTTGACCGGCATTTCGATTGCGCCGGTCCGGGCAATATCGCGCTGACCGGCGAACTGGAACTGCCGGCGGCGAATATAGCCCGGCTGGCGCTGGGCTTTGGCGCCACTCCGCACAGCGCCATCAACACCGTGCTGCAGGCGCTCAGCCGGCCCTGGGAGGAAGCCAGAGAAACAGCGCTGCAGCAATGGCGCCAGGCGATGGCGCCGGCGCAGCCAGGAATTCCTGATCAGGCCCGTCCGGCGCCGGCCCGCGCGGCGATACCGGAACCGGGAATCGAAAAAATCTGCGGCGATGGCGGCCGGCTCTATCGCGCCAGCCTGAGCCTGCTGTTATCGCATGAGGACAAAACGTACCCGGGCGCGATGATCGCCTCGATGAGCATTCCCTGGGGCGAGGTCAAGGGCGATGATGAACTGGGCGGCTATCACCTGGTCTGGACGCGCGATATGGTGCAGTCGGCCACCGGGCTGCTTACCGCCGGGCTGGCGCCGGCGGCTTTACGAGCGCTAGTCTATCTGGCGACCGCGCAGCGCGAGCACGGCGGGTTTTACCAGAATTTCTGGATTGACGGAACGCCCTACTGGCGCGGCCTGCAACTGGACGAGATCTCGTTTCCCATTATTCTGGCCTGGCGACTGCGGGAAGCGGGGCAACTGGCGGATTTTGATCCCTGGCCGCTGGTGCTGGCCGCCGCGGGCTATATTTGCCGCCATGGGCCGGCCACCGCGCAGGAACGATGGGAAGAAGCTTCCGGTTATTCTCCCTCGACCCTGGCGGCCACCATCGCCGGTTTGATCTGCTCCGGCGGCTTTGCCCGCGAGCGGGGAGAAATCGCTGTGGCGCAATATGTGGAAGAGTACGCGGATTTTCTGGAAGCTCATCTCGAGGCCTGGACGGTGACCACCCAGGGCGCGCTGGTGCCCGGCATTCCCCGGCATTTCATTCGCATTCACCCGATTGACCTGAGCCAGTGCCGGGATGATGAGGATGCAAATCACGGCACCCTGCGCATCGCTAACCGGCCGCCGGGAAGCGCCTATGAATTTCCGGCGAAAGATGTGGTGGATGGCGGCTTTCTGGAACTGGTTCGCTACGGCATACGCAGCGCCGGTGACCCGCTGTTTGAGGATTCGCTGCGCGTGATTGATGCGGTGCTGAAGGTGGAAACGCCGCAGGGGCCCTGCTGGCACCGCTATAACCACGACGGCTACGGGCAGCGCCCCGATGGCAGCGCGTTTCAAGGCTGGGGCCGGGGCGGAGCCTGGCCGCTGTTGACCGGCGAACGCGGACACTATGAACTAGCCGCCGGCCGCGATGCCAGCCCTTATTTGCGGGCGATGGAGAATTTTGCCCAAGGTGTGGGACTGCTGCCCGAGCAGATCTGGGACCTGCCGGACCTGCCCGCCCGGTTTCTCGCCTTTGCCGGCCCGGCCGGCTCGGCGATGCCGCTGATGTGGGCGCATGCGGAGTATGTGAAGCTGGCCCGCGCGGCTGCCACGGGCCGGATCCCCGACCGGCTGGACATTGTGGCGGAACGTTACCAGCGGACCCGCACGCGCCCGCGGCTGGAGATATGGAAGCCGCACCGGCAATGCGCCCGCGCACGGGCCGGCGGCAAGGTGCGCATTCAATTGCGGGATGGGTTCATGCTGCACTGGACGCTGGATGAATGGAAAACCGTGCGGGATACCGCTTCGACCCATGTTGCGCTGGGGCTGGACTATGTGGATGTGGAGCTGCCCGCCACGCAACGCGCTCCCCTGCGCTTCACCTGGCGCTCGAGCCGCGATCAAAGCTGGATCGGGCAGGATTACGCCATGGAAATTTCACCCGCGGCCGCGGACTGACGTACAGTAAAAAAAGCCTCACAGAGGAGTCAACGTTATGCCCAGAAAATCAGAATCCTCCGCTGCCAAACCGGCAGCGCGCGCCGCCAAACCGTCCCCGACCCGGCGCAAGAAAACGGTTGTGGATGCGGCCGCGCCGGATGCGGCGCAAACGGTATCGGCCGCGGCTGTCTCCAGTCTGCCGGTGACCCGAGCGGGTGAGCCCACGTGGGATGAGATCCGGCTGCGGGCCTACGATATTTACCAACGCCGCGGCGGACACGGGGGCAGCGAGCAGGAAGACTGGCTGCAGGCCGAGCGTGAACTGCGCGGCCCCAGATCCCATGCCAGCTAAACCCGCAGGCATTTTGCTGGATCTGGGCGGGGTGGTGCTGACCAACGGCTGGGATCGCGGCGAGCGCCAAGCCGCGGCCCGGCGCTTCGGCTGTGATCCGGATGCCGTGGAAGCCAGACATGCGGATTATACCGATGCGCTGGAAACCGGAAAAATCAGCCTTGCGGCTTATATCCAAAAAGTAATTATTCCGGCCGCGGGTGGCGCGGCGCCGGCCCCGGTGGATGAAATCGCGGCCTGGATTTACCGGCAATCCCAGCTGCTGCCGGGCGCTTTGGGAAATTTACAAAAGCTGGCTGCCGGACCCTGGCTGCTGGCCGCACTGAATAATGAATCCGCGGATTTAAACCAATACAGGATTCGGCAGTTCGAGCTGCAGAAATGGATCCGGGTTTTTTTCAGTTCCTGCTACCTGGGACTGCGCAAGCCGGATGTGAAGATCTACCAATTCGTGCTGCGGATGCTGCAGCAGCCGCCGGAAGCGGTGCTGGCGGTGGATGACCGTCCGGAAAATCTGGCCGCCGCGCGCAGTCTGGGAATCGCCACGGTGCGGATTGATCCGCCGGGAAATTTTGCGCCGCTGTGGGAATATTTAGCTTAGATTTCGCCGCGCCGCAGTCACAGCTTTTCCAGCATTGCCTGGGCGAAGGCGCGGGTTCCGGACTGCCCGCCGACATCGCGGGTCAGAACCTTGCCTTCGCGATAAACTT
>JAKATS010000228.1 GCA_021818645.1 Acidobacteriota bacterium
TGCCTTGTCCAGGAGCGCTGTCGACGCGAATGCTGCCGCCGGCATCCTGCACCATCCCATAGGCGCTGGCCAGGCCCAGACCATGGCCCAGTTCTTTGGTGGTGAAGAACGGTTCAAATAATTTTTCTGTGACTTCCGGCGGCATTCCGGTACCGTTGTCCATGACCTGGAGCATCACAAATTGGTCGCCCGCCAGGGTTGGATAGAGCGGCTCCCCCGCTTTCCGCTCCACATTTCTCGTGCGGATTTGAATGCGGCCGCGGCGATCAGGCAACGCATCGCGCGCATTCGCCACCAGGTTCAATAGGATCTGTTCCGCCTGGCTGGGATCAAAACGCGCCGTCCAGAGCTCGGTATCCAGATCGGTCTGTAATTCCACCCCCTCGCCGGCATAGGATCGCAGTGTCAGCAGTATGCCTCGCACCAGTTGATTGATGTCCACTTCCCCGAGCGAAGTTTTTTGCAGCCGCCCGTACGCCAGGAGCTGTTGAGTCAGATCGGCTGCGCGCTGGCAGGCTTGCAGCGCTGTATCCAGATCGGTCTGGGCCAGCTCCAGGCTGGAGCGCCGGGGCGCCATCTGCAATCTCCCCATGATGACGGTCAGCAGATTATTAAAGTCATGCGCCACGCCCGAGGCCAGGCGGCCGATCGCTTCCAGTTTCCGGATTTGCAGAAGCTGGTCTTCGAGCCGTTTCTTTTCCTGCTCGGCTTTCTTCTGCGCGGTAATGTCGCGGGAAAGCCCGAAGGTTCCGATGATTTCGCCTTGATCGTCGCGCAGGGGCAGTTTGGTGGTGGAAGCCCAGGTGGTATGGCCGTCGGGCCAGGTCTCTTCTTCCTCACGGGCAACGATCGGCTGGCCATTCAGAATTGCCAGCTCATCCGCCCGCGCCTGGCTGGCATGTTCGGCGGTAAAAAAGTCGGCATCGGTTTTGCCCGCCGCCTCAATCGTATCGTGTAATCCGAACTGCTTTGCCAATTCGTAATTGATGCAGAGAAACCGGCTTTCCCGGTCTTTAAAATAAATCTTATCCGGCAGATGCCGCATGAGCCCATGCAGGAAGTAGGTCTCCTGCATGGGCGCGTTTTTTCGATCCCAGAATGCCATGGAAGTCTTTTTCTCTGACGCTGCCGTGAACAATATCACATTTACTCACATCTGGAACGATTTTACCCACCCAAATCACAGAATATTTTGGCCTTCGTATATGGGTGGCAATATCGGAACTCCACGCGGATTCGCCTTCTTTTACACTGGTTCTATGTTCTGTCCCAGTCAAGATTGTCCTGCCGACTGGCCGATCATCATAATTGGCGCCGGCCCCACGGGCCTGGCGACCGCCATCGCGGCGCAGCAAATGGGCTTGCCGGCATTGGTGCTGGAAAAAGGCTGTCTGGTCAATTCCATCAGTCATTACCCGACCAACATGGTTTTTTTTACCACTTCGGAGTTGCTGGAAATTGGCAATGTTCCCATGACCTCGGCGTCGGCCAAACCCACCCGGCTGGAAGCCATGAGTTATTACCGCAAAGTGGCCATGCATTACCAGTTGCATGTGCACACCTACGAGCGGGTCGAGCATGTCGCGCAGGTACCTCGCGGTTTTGTTATAAAAACCCACACCGGCAGCGGCGCCCGCCGCACCTATCATGCCCGCAAACTGGTGATCGCCATCGGATACTATGATCTGCCCAACCGGCTGGACGTGCCGGGTGAAAACCGGCCGCAGGTGCTGCACTACTATAAGGAAGCCCATCCGTATGCGGGCTGCCGGGTCGCGGTCATCGGCGGTAAAAACTCGGCCGTGGATGCCGCGCTCGATCTGTACCGGCACAATGCGCAGGTCACGCTGGTGGTGCGCAAGCCGCAGCTCAGTTCCAGTATCAAATACTGGGTGCGGCCCGATATCGAGAATCGGCTCAAGGCGGGTGAAATCGCCTCCCGCTTTTCCACCCGCGTGGTCTCGATCGAGGCCGACGGCCTGCGCGTAGCTCCGGTCGAGTCTCCGGCCAACCCAGCGGAAGAGTTCCTGCCCGCGGATTTTGTTTTCGCGCTGGTGGGCTACCATCCCGATTTTGCTTTTCTCGAATCCGCCGGGGTCGAGTTTGATCCCGCCACCCATCGTCCGCGGATCAATTTGAAGACCTACGAAAGCAACGTGCCCGGTCTGTATCTGGGCGGCGTCGTTGTCGCCGGCCGGCATACCGGTGAAATTTTCATTGAAAACGGCCGGTTTCACGGCCAGGTGATTGCCGATCACATTCGCGCCGGCCTGGACTCGCCCCAAGCCAGCCTCGCATCGCCTCATGACTGATCATCGGCGCTACGCAAGCGGTCATAGCCTGCCATCGCCGCCTGCATCACGCGTTTCAGCGGCACTCCGGCGGCCAGGGCGAGTGTCTTGCAGTCCTCAAATTCCGGCGCGGCATTCAGGCATTGGCCCTCGCGCCAGCCCTCTTTCACCCGCACCATCCCCCACGGAACGGTCACTTCAACCCAGCGCCGCTCCAGCGTGACGCGCCGCGCCAGGTGCAGGCGCAGGCCCAGGGTGGGAGTTTCTGTTAACAGCAGGCTGCAGAATTTGTCTTCATCCTCGGGTTGGCAAAGCAGAGTAAGCAGAACTCCGGGGCGGCTTTTTTTCATCAGCAGCGGCGTTATATAGACATCCAGCGCGCCGGCCGCGCGCGCCTGTTCGCAGGCATGCGCCAATAGCTGCGGGTTGGCGTCATCCAGTTCCGTCTCAATAATGAGAACATGATTAGGCGGCTGGGCTGAACTCTGCATCTTCATCAGCATCGCATATTCATGGGTAAAGGGCCGGGGAGGAAAAAAACAACCATGATTCGATTTGGCATCTTAGGTTTCGGAGCGCATGGCGACCGGCGGCTGATGCCGGGCTTTGCCCGCGCCACGCGGTCCCGGGTCACGGCGATTTCCCGGCGTTCCCTGGCGAAAGCGCAGGCTACTGCCGAGCGGTATGGTGTGGCCCACGCCTTCGATTCCAAACAGGCGATCTGCGCCTCTCCGGATGTGGATGCCATTTTGATCGCCACTCCCAACCACGAGCATTGCGCCGACACCCTGCTGGCGCTGGGGGCGGGCAAGCCGGTCTTATGCGAAAAGCCGCTGGCGTTAAACATCCGGGAAGCGGAAACCATGGTGCGCGCGGCGCGTGAAGCCGGGCTGCGGTTTGGCGTGGCGCAGGTATTCCGCTTTGAAGCCGGCGTGAACCGCATGCGGGAACGCATCGCTGCCGGCGACATCGGCCGCCCGGTCACCGCGCGGGCGGAGTTTCATTACTGGGGCCTGGGGCACCCGCGCACATGGCTCTTGCTGAAAGCCATCTCCGGCGGAGGTCCGGTGGCGGATGTGGGCGTGCATTGCCTGGATGCGCTGCGCTACATCCTGCGCGACGAGGTCACCGCCATCACCGCGCTGGGCCGCGCCGACGCGCATTCGGGCGAAGTGGAGGCGGCCGCGGCGCTGAGCCTGGAATTTGCCTCCGGCTGCCTGGGCGCGGTGCTGGTCTCGCTGCGGGCGCAATACCGCACTCCCGTGGAAATTGTCGGTGAAGAAGCCACGCTGCGCGCTGATGACGGGCTGACCGTGGATCATCCGGTCACTTTGGAGCTGTGGCGCAAGGGCGCCTGCGTGGAGCGCGAAACTCTGGATAATTCCGACGCCTATGCGCGCCAGGCCGACGCCTTCGCCGCCTGGCTGGAAGACGGCGTTCCCTTCTCCGCTCCCGGCGAGGAAGGCTGGAAAAATCAACTGCTTCTCGATGCGGCGTATGACAGCCTGCGGACAGGCGCGACCATCCGGCTCAATCAATCCCTAGCTTTGGTTCCGTAAATT
>JAKATS010000186.1 GCA_021818645.1 Acidobacteriota bacterium
CCCGATGAGTGCGTGGCGCAGCCGCTTTTATGTTGAGGCGAAACCATACGGCAGAACGACTAAAGGAAGGGCCGTTGCTATCCGCCCCATCCGGCTTTGCAGGACGGGGGCCCCGCCGGCCGAAGCCGGCGGTCTTGGCGAATTCTTGTGATTGAAGCCCAAAAAACATAGGGAGTGTGTGATGCGAAACAACAGAAGATCCCGCTTGCAGGCCGCGGCCCTCATGCTTGTACTGGTGGGAAATGCGATCATGATAGCCTGCCATCGGAGCCCAGCACGCAGCGCGGCGCTTTCGGGCCGGGCGCTCCGCGGCGCCTTTCCCGCCGGCCCGGGTCCTCTGATGATTCTGGACTTGACGGACATTTTATTCAACGGTTTTCGCGGCTATCACGCGCAGCCGCCCTATGCGGGCATCGCTTGCCCCATCTGCGGCAGGGCTACCCTGCTGCGCAGCATTCGGGCGCAGGCGACGCTTTCGTTTGGCCATCGCTGGGCGATTCATGTCTGGCCGGGGGATTTCCCCAGTTTTCAATCCTTGAAGTACGCGATGACCCGGCTGGAGCGGTATCGGGTGCCGTTCATCATGGAGCTGGCCGGCCCTTGCTATATGCCGCAGCATAACCTGACGCGCAAATGGGCCGCCGCCAAGAATTGTTCCCCGGTCGGGAACCGCCCTTATCTGCCGATCACCCATGCCAATGAATACCTGGTATGCTGCAGCCTGACTTCACCTGCCCAAAAACCGCCCTTCACGCCGGCCAACGTGGGCTACGATCTTTGGTTTACCCCCCGGCAAATGCAGGCTCTTGTCCAGGCCGCGCCGCATATGTTCTGGGGCATGTATATCGGCGAAACGCCCCGGGTGCGGCACAGCCCGGCCTGGCATGCGCTGCTCGCGTGGGTGGCGCACCAGCAGCGGCCGCTCATGGTGGGCACGGGCAGCACCCATTGGCTGCGTTCGTGGCTGCCCTTCATTCGGCATCATTCCGGGATTGCCATTCCCACCGTGGAAGATAACGAAGGCCCGGTTCTGGATCGTAACTGGCGGGTGGAAGAGCATCTCTTCCGCAGCCACCAGGCCAGAAGAATTGCGTGGTCGGTGCAAAATTTTGCCATTGATGCCCTGACGCATCATGCGTTTCCGCCCCATTTGAATCCTCCCAGCGAATATATGCTGGCCTTTGCCTATGATTGGGCCTACGGTGGCGACCGCTTCGAACTCGAGGCGGATAATGCGGTTTTTACCCGGTTTGGCACGCTGAGCCCGCAAGGGAAGGCGGCAGCGGCGTTTTTCCATGCCGTGTCGGGCTGGCGTTCGTTGCCTGTTTCCCGGGCAATCCGCGATACCTACGGCATGTTTGTGTTGAACCGGCAGGGACAAGTTCAGGCCAGCAGTTTGCGCCACAACGCCGGCGTGCAGTGGCGGGGCGACTCCCAAATTACCTGGAAAACTCCGGTATTGCCCCGGTCCGTGAATCAAACCGAACTGGTATATCGGGTGCGTCATATGTATGCGCCTCAAGGCACGGCATTGATGGCAGTTTTTAATCCCGGACCGAGAAAATTTCCCGCGCTGGTGAAAATTGACGGCCGGCGCATGCCCCTGCAGCCAACCTTTCATCACTTTGTGGGCCAGCAGCCAGGGGCTTGGTATAACGGCCGCAACACCTTGTATATACGCACGCGCGGCAATGCCCAGGTCGCGGTGATCTATCGCCCGCCCGCTCACCGTTTTGCTCCGGCGCTCACGCGCCTGCGCCTGCGCCCATTTCTGGTTTCGCTGATTGCGGGCCATTAGAACCTGTCTGACCAATGGTGCGGGTCGGTTTGGGAGAGTTGGCATGCGGCCAAAATTCTCCTGGCTTTATCAGATGAATTCTAAGCACAGGAGTGGAACGCGCCGCGCTTGGGCGAGCGCTTGAGACCCTGCGCAAGGCAAGCCGCCAGCCCGGACGGGGGCGGTCCCATCGCGGCAGGGTATTGACACAAAAATATTTTATAAGTATATTATCGTTGGATTCCGTGCCGTACCCGGCAGTTGTTTCACCCCTGCCGCGACGGCCAACCCCACGCCGAAGGACTTGCATATGACTCTTCCGTTTCACTCTGACCGCGCGAAAACATCGGCTCTCTGCGCTCTGGCCGGGCTGTGGCTGCTGGGCGCGTGCGCCGGCCGCCTGCAGGCCAGCACGCCCCCCGCGGCTCCCGCGGCGCGGGCGCCGTATAACATCGTGCTGATTACGCCCGACCAGGTGCGTGCCACTATGCTGCACACGTACGGCAATGCCTGGCCGGATACGCCCAATATTGACCGCCTGGCGCGGCAAGGCACGCTGTTTCTGCGGGCCTATTCCGCCGGCAGTTGGACCACTCCCTCTTTCGCCACCATTCTGACCGGATTATTTCCCACCGTGCACGGCATGACACTGCCGCCTTACGAAAGCTGCGGAAAATATATCACCCGGCCGATGACCTTCGGCAAAATTCCGCCCGTGCCGGGCTTTTTGCGGCTTTCGCCCCATAAGCCGGTCTTGTCGGAGATGCTGCAAGCGCATGGGTTCACCACCGCGGCCGATGTCGCCAATTGCTGGGCGATTTGGGATCTGGCCACCCGGGGCTGGAACACCTTCAAGTTTTATGCGGGATACCAGCTCCGCGTGCCGGGCCATCCGCATGGCGTGAGTCCGTATTATCTGACCGCGCCCGGAACCACCCGATGGGCGCAAAACTGGATCCGGCAGCACGACCAGCAGCGGTTCTTTCTGTGGGTGCATTACATGGAGCCGCATTCGCCCTACAATGCGCCCGCCCGCTATGACTTGTTCAAGACGCCAGAGGATTATCCCGGCCTGAATGAGCGCAATCACAAGGACAGCGTTCTGCTGCATGCCCTGGCCAAGATGGGCAATCCGCGGGCGATTCAGCGCTTGAAGGAGCTCTATGCCGCCAAGATCCTGTATATGGATCATTATGTCGGCAAGCTGATACATACGATCCGCGCCCTGGGGCTGCGCAAGAACACCATCGTCATCTTCCTCTCCGATCACGGCCAACTGGTCTATTCCCATCCCCGTCACTTCAACACCGACGACCACCGTTCGCTGTATGACACCGATCAGCATGTGCCTTTGATCATGTGGGGCGCCGGCATCCCCGCCGGCAAACGCGTCAACGCCATCGTGGGGCAGTATGACATTGTGCCGACCGTCCTCAACCTGGAGCACCTGCCGGTGCCCAAATATCTGGATGGCAAAAGCCTGCGTCCGCTACTTACCGGGCAAAAACGCCAGGTGCATCGCTATGTCTATGGCGAGGAGACGGCGATCCAGCCACAGTATTCCATCCGCACCCCCCGGTATAAGCTGATCGAAAGCCTGCGCAGCGGCAAAATTCAGTGCTTTAATGATTTGCGGGATCCGGCGGAAAAACACAATATCTGCGGGCTGATCCCGGAAGTGGCGGCGCGCTTGAAAGCGGCGCTGGACCGGCACATCCAGGCCATGATCCGGCAGGCCAAGTCCTATCCCGACTGGCGCAATAATTTATCCCTGGCCGTGCTGCAGCAGCGGGACTCGCGCGGGCTGGAGGCCTTGGCTCCGCACCGGCTGGTGGTTTGGACGCATTCCGGCTCGGCGTTTCAACTCACCGGCCGGCAATGGTCGCTGGCCCGAGGGGATCAAAATTATGGCGGACTGGCCTATTGGACCCGACCCGGCCCGGCCACCCAGTGGAACATCTGGCGTTTTGACACGCCCTTTACCGGCTGGTATGACATTTACATTTGGAATGGCGGCACCGGCAATCCGCGGCAGAAACTGGCCACCGACGCCGATTATACCGTGCGTTTTA
>JAKATS010000325.1 GCA_021818645.1 Acidobacteriota bacterium
GCGGCGGTGCTGTCGCGTATAGGTTTCAATCTCGGCCGTCAATAATTGTTGCAGCCGTGGCAGCAGGGGGCCGGGGCCGGCCAGGGTTCTGTCATCCACCTGGCTTACGCGCTGCGCTTCGCGGGTGGAAGAAGTAATAAACACTTCCTCGGCGGCGGCCAGGTCTTCCGGCCGCAGCGCCGTTTCCCGCGCCGGAATTCCGGCCGCCACGGCCAGCCGCAGCAGGTGTTTTCGGCTCACTCCGGGCAAGGCTCCGGAATCGAGCGGCGGGGTCAGCACCTCGCCTTTCCGCACCAGAAAAATATTGGCTGAGGTGCATTCGGCCAGTTCCCCGCGTTCGTTCAGCAAAAGGCAATCGTCATATCCCTCGGCTGCGGCCGTTTCCAGCAACACCAGATTGTGAGCCCAGGTCAGGGTCTTGGTTCCGGCCAGCGGCGCGCGTGCGTCGCGGCCGTGCGGCAGCAGCTTCAGCCGTGCGCTCGCGCCCCAGTTTTTCAAATCGGCGGTAAACAGCAGCAGGTCCGTCGGGCGCTGCCCGGGGAAATCGAGCAGCCCGCCGCGGTTGCGTATGAAATACAGCCGCGCCATCGCTTCCCGGGCCGCATTGGCGGCGATCAGCTCGTGAAAAAATTCCTTCACGCGCGGCCGCCATTCGGAAAGGTCCATGCGCAGCGTCCGGGCGTCCTGTTCCAGCCGTTCCAGATGGTCTTCCAGCGCGAACGGCACGCCTCCATAGATCCGCAGCGTGCTGAACAGCCCCCAGCCGCTGAGCAGCCCGGTTTGAAAAGGCGACAGGCGAATCTCCGCTGCGGGTTGGCATACTCCGTTATGGCAGGCGTGGGTGTGAATCAATGCAATGCTCCGAGATTTCAGTATAGGTTCAGACCGGTCTTATAGTGGAAAGGGAAGCGATTCGCCGGAATCATGGATTCATTGGAATTTTCACCCTCGCAGCGCTACTCCCGCCAGCTCCGCTTCGCGCCCTTCGGCGCCGCCGGCCAGGAGAAATTAGGCCAGGCGCATGCCGCGATCGTCGGCTGCGGCGCGCTGGGTTCGGCCCAGGCCGAACTGCTGGTCCGGGCCGGCATCGGCCGGCTCACGCTGATTGACCGCGACGTGGTCGAACTCAGCAACCTCCAGCGCCAGACCCTCTTCACCGAAGCGGACGCGCTCGCCGCCCGGCCCAAGGCGCTGGCCGCGCAGGCTCACCTGGCCGCCATCAATTCCCAGGTCGAAGTGCGCGCCCTCGTCGCCGACCTCACGCCGGAAAATATCGCCGGCCATCTGGCCCAGGCCGGCCTCATCCTCGACGGCTGCGACAATTTCGAAACCCGCTATCTGCTCAACGATTTCGCCCTGGCCCAGCGCCGCCCCTGGATCTATGCCGCCGTCGAAGGCGCTTATGGCGTCTGTTTTACCATTCGTCCCGGCGTTTCGGCCTGCCTGCAATGCCTGCTCGGTTCGGACCCTCCGCAGGCCGATGGCGCTTGCGATGTCGCAGGCGTCCTGGCCGCGGCCGTGCGCTGGGTTGCCGCCATTCAGAATATGGAAGCCCTCAAGCTGCTTAGCGGCCATGAATCCGCGCTGCGCGCCACCGTCTGGCACGCCGATTTATGGCGCAATCAGTCGCGCGAACTGGCCGCGCCGGCCCGCTCGCCCGGCTGCCTGGCCTGCCGGGGCGATCATCGCTGGCTGCGCGGCGAGAGCCATAGCCAGACCCTCACCCTCTGCGGCCGCAATGCGGTGCAGATCCGCTCGCCCGGCCGCGCTCTCGATCTGCCCGGCCTGCAACTCCGCCTTCACGCCTGCGGCCGCCTGCAGAGCTCGCAATATTTATTGAAGTTCTGGCCCCACCCCGGCACCCTGCCGGCCGGCGCGACTCCCCCCGAGCCGGGGTTTGAATTGACTATTTTCCCCGACGGCCGCGCCATCGTGCAGGGCACCAGCGACCCCGTGCTCGCCCGCCGCATCTACGCTCAATATCTGGGCGGCTGAGCTGACGCAGGCTGAAATGGCCATTATGTGTCTTTATGCGCTAAATGCCTGGAGCAAATTGTTTACCATCAGGGCATGCAGTCTTACGATCTGATCATCATCGGTTCCGGCGCCGGCGGCGGAACCCTGGCGCACCGCCTGGCTGCGACCGGCAAGCGCATTTTGCTGCTCGAGCGCGGCGGCTTTCTCCCCCGTGAGCGCGACAACTGGAGTTCGCGCGCCGTCTTCCTGGAAGCCAAATACCGCTCTCCCGAATTCTGGTACGACTCCGAAAACCGGCCGTTTCATCCCGGGATTCAGTATTACGTCGGCGGCAACACCAAGTTCTATGGCGCCGCGCTTCTGCGTTTCCGGCCTCAGGACTTCGGTGAGCTGCGGCACGCGGGCGGAATTTCCCCGGCCTGGCCTTTGAGCTACGCCGATTTTGAGCCTTACTATACTCAGGCCGAGCGCCTCTATCACGTGCATGGCCGCCACGGCAGCGACCCCACCGAAGGCCCGGCCGGCTCCGACTACGCCTACCCTCCCGTCACGCATGAGCCTCGCATTCAGGAGCTGTCTGACGATCTCACCCGGCTCGGCCACCATCCTTTTCCCTTGCCCCTGGGCATCTTATTGGATGAGGACGGGCATGGCCGCCCCACCCCTTTCAGCCCCTGCATTCGCTGCAACGCTTTTGACGGTTTTCCCTGCCTGGTCAACGCCAAGGCCGATGCCGATATCCTCTGTGTCCGCCCGGCGCTTGAGCACCCCAACCTTACCCTTCTGACCGGTGCCTATGTGAGCCGGTTGAAAACCAACCCCTCCGGCGCCGCGGTGACCGAAGTTGAGGTTGAGCGCACCGACGGTCAGGGGAAAAAATTTACCGAAAGCTTTGCCGCCGGCATCGTCGTCGTCTCCGCCGGCGCGGTCAACTCCGCCGCCCTGCTGTTGCGCTCGGCCAATGAACGCCATCCCCGCGGCCTGGCGAACGCCTCCGGTCAGGTGGGGCGCAACTACATGCGCCACAACAATCAGGCCTTCATGGCCATCTCGCGCCGGCCCAATCCGACCGTCTTTCAGAAAACCCTGGCGCTCTCCGACTTCTATTTCCGTTCCCCCGATTGGGAATTTCCCCTTGGCTTCATCCAGATGCTGGGCAAATCCGATGGCGAAATGCTGCGCGGCGAGGCGCCCGACTGGGCCGTCTTCAAGCCGGAAATGGCGCTCGATGCCATGGCCGCGCATTCCATTGATTTCTGGCTGACTTCCGAAGATCTTCCCGATCCCGAAAACCGGGTCACCTTGCGCTCCGATGGCTCGATTCAGCTCTGCCTGCGCGACAGCAATTCCGAAGGCCTCCGCCGCCTCACCGCCGAGCTGAAAAAGCTCCTGCATGACATCGGCCTCGAAGACCATCTCATGCCCCGTTCGCTCTATCTCGGCAAGCGCATTCCCATCGGCGGCACCGCGCATCAGGCGGGCACCGTCCGCATGGGCGGGGATCCGCGGGCCTCGGTGCTCGATGTCAACTGCAAGGCGCATGAACTCGACAATCTCTATGTCGTGGATGCCGCCTGTTTTGTCTCGATTGCCGCTGTCAATCCGGCCCTGACCATCATCGCCAATGCCCTGCGGGTGGGCGATCATCTGGCCTCGAGAATCTGAAACTCTCAAAAAAAATCCCCGTCCGGCTGATGGTCGTACGGGGGAAAGCATTTTATGGAGGAAAAATTAACGTCCCAGCTCTAATACCACAAAACTTCCCGGAACCATCTTGGGGTAGCCGTGTTTCGGCCGCGGCCCGAACTTCGCCGTGACCAGAAATATATGGTGCGTCTTCGGCTCTATCGAACTGATCCCAG
>JAKATS010000289.1 GCA_021818645.1 Acidobacteriota bacterium
ACCGGGTCTTTGCGCTGCCGGGGAATTTTCCCGGGTGGAACAAGCAAGATCCACATTCATGGAGGCTACAGTTACGGAACTGGGTGCGCCAGTTCCGCCAGATTCCCCGCGATTACGATCTGGGGTTGGAATTTCTGGGGGATCCGCTAAATATACTGCTGGGCCGGAGCCGCGCCCGGCAGATGGCCGGATTCGGCTGGCGGGGCGGCGGATTTCTGCTGGGATTGGATGGCGCGCGCCCGTCTCCGCCTCAGGATTTCATGCATTCTCACCTTGAACTCTGCCGCCGTGTCGTGAACGCCAGCGGAGTGCAAATTCCGACTGGCGATCCAATCACCAAAGGTTTTTCCCGGCTGCGCGGAACGGCGCAGGAAAGCTCAGCGGCGGTTCAAATTCCCGCGGTCCCGCCCTGGGTGATTCTGGCGCCGGCCGCTTCCGAGCCCAGCCGCGCCTGGCCCCTCCCATACTGGAACCAACTTGCCCGTATGCTCCACGCGCGGGGCGAAACGATTCTCATGACCGGAACCCATCAACCGGCTGAAGAGGCGGCTGCAATCATGCCCCGGGAGCCGGGCATTTACAATATGGCCGGCAAAACCGATCTGTTTCAACTGGCCTGGCTGGTGGCCCGCGCTCGACTGGTGATTGCACCCGATACCGGCATCCTGCATCTCGCCCGCGCACTGCAGGTTCCCTCGCTGGGATTGTATGGCCCGAATAATCCGGCTGTAACCGGCTATGAATTACCGCGCCATGGCAGCCTTTTTCATGTGTTGCCCTGCTCTTTTTGCCATAGACGGAAATGTCCGTTTACACAACACCATGGGGTTTGCATGCAAATGCTTGAGCCTGCGGGAGTTATGGACCGGGCCATCAAGCTTTTACACGGAAACTATTTGACTAACAGCGCTTCAGCTTAGAACTTTAGTAGTAAAAGATTTGCAAAAAACCCTTTTTCCTTAATGTTTTCTTCATGTTAAAGGTTTGACAATCATATTTGCAGGGATCAGAATGCAATCAGTGCTTGCGGGTGGGAGGCGTTTATGCGCGGGAAATTTGCAGCATTATTAGCGGCTGCGGTGGTAGCACCACTAACGTTGGCGAAAACCAAACCGCAGATCTCTCATGTTCGGATTGTGCGTTTGAGCCTGGTGGAGGGGCCGGCGCAGGTTCGGGTTCCGGGAAATACACGCTGGCACCGCGCCTTGTTCAATGCCCCAGTCACACAAGGCGAAACCATTCGCACCGGAGTCCATGGACGCACCGAAATCGAACTGGAAGATGGCTCCGCGATCCGTCTGATTCCCAACAGCGAAATCAGCTTCACTGAGCTGGCGCGCCTGGGGAAAATCCCGCTGACCACAGCCCGGCTGACCCGCGGAACTATCTTTTTGAATTTCCGAAAAAAAAGGACCGCTCATGGTTTTCACCTTTTGACCCCGGCCGGGTTGATCACGGCCCCGTATGGCAAAACCGATTTCCGGGTGACGATGCGGACCCAAAGCGCACAAATGCTCGTGCTGAAGGGAAAAGCGGAAGTCACCGCCAATGGCCTGCCCTATCAAGTCAAGAAAAACCGCCAGCTTACGCTGATTGCCGATGCGCCCGCGGAGCTGACCCGCGATCAGCGGCGAGATGGCTGGGATACCTGGAATCATCAGCGCAATCAGTATATTTCGATCGAAAACTTCCGCAGCCGCACTCATAGTCCCTATGGCATGGGTCTAGCGGAAATGTCGCAGTACGGAAGCTGGATGGGCGGCTGCTGGCAGCCGGATTTCGGCACGGGCATGCTCAGCGGCTTTTCCGCCTCAACCTGGTCGCCGTATATGGATGGGCAATGGTATTTTGATCCGATGCTGGGCGATACCTGGGTTTCTGCCTATCCCTGGGGCTGGCTCCCGTATCATTTTGGTTCCTGGATGGATTCCGGCAATGGCTGGTGCTGGATGCCCGGAGCCGAGAACATGATGGACATGGGTAATTATCAGCCTTTAACCATTGCCACGGGGCCTTCCGGAGTGGTACTGCACCGGCCCATTATTCCTCCCCATCCGCCGATCAAGCACCGACTGATACTTGCAACACCGGGGGGAGCAAACACCAGGCATCCGGTTCTGGGGCGGCGTTTTTATACCGTGCACAACGTCTTCAATAAGGTGGAAACGGCCCGATTCATACCCGCTCAACGCGCGGCCTGGCGCCTGGCCCGCCATACTCAACAGTACTGGCAAACCCGAGAGATGAATGCAGTATGGGACGCTCGCCAGATGGGTATGCCGATTCAGTGGCAGGGGCCAGCGGGCCGGATGGTATCGGATGCAAACGGCCGTATGGCCGTATTACAGGCGCATGCCGATGGCGGGACAGGGAAAATCCAACCGGTCTGGCGTTCCGTCGGGCCTGACGGAAGAATCATGTCCGGTGCGGCGGGCCGCGTGGGTCACTCGCTTGCGAGTCAGGTGGGTTTTCATCCGACCATCGGCGAGGCACCGGTCATGAATATGCCCTCACCCGGCCCTATGATCTCACCCGGCATGGCCGGTTCACCCGGTCCGGGTCCCGCGCCCATGGTACGTGAGGTGGGACCTGCGCCGGCGGTGCGCAACCGTTAATCACAGTCTGGATAAAAAGATTAACTCAAGACTGGCGCGGGCCCCTGCGTGGCATGAAAACACAAGACCTGCGGTTTTGTATGCCACGCATCCCGCTGCCGCTCGCCTCGACGCGGGGGCCCCTTCGTCCCCGGGCAAGTTTACGCTGCTTTATCGGCCAGCCGCGTGGGCTCTCATGGAGAGAATCCATCGGTTTGCCCTGGTTATTCCAAGCCGCTTGCGGTCTGAGGGGCGAAGCGTCCAAAGCGCAATGCCAGCGCCGGCAATACCAGCAGGTTCAACACGGTCGAGGACATTAACCCGCCCAGGATGACGACGGCCATGGGGCCCTCAATTTCCAGTCCGGGAGCGGCGCGGCGGAGAGCCAGCGGCAATAAACCTAACCCGGTAATGGTGGCAGTCATCAGAATCGGCGCCAGCCGTTCGCTGGCCCCGCGCAGGGCCGCCGCCGGGCCCCAGCTCATGCCTTCGTGATCAACCAGATGCTCAAAATGCGAGATCAGCATCATCGAGTTGCGAATGGTAATACCGAACAGAGTTATAAAGCCCACCATCGGCCCCAGCGACAGCCGTCCGCCCAGAAACCCTACGGCCAAAACCCCGCCCACCATGGCAAAGGGCAGATTGACCAAGACCAGCAGAAGATTGCGGCCATTACCCATCACCACCGAGAGCAGCAGAATTATGCCCGCCAGCGCTAAGCCAGAATAGAGCAGTAACTGCCGCCGCGAACGCGAGGCGGCGGCGCCAGCGCCGGCATACTGCAGATAAACGCCTGCGGGGAGCTTGATTCCAGCCAAAGCGGCATGGAGCCGGCTGACAAAACGCCCGAGCGATACGCCATGAAACCCGGTGGTCACCGACTGAGCACGCCGGCCACCGAGATGCAATATTGTCTGCGGGCCGGAAACTTCCCGGATGCGGGCCAGCTGCGCCAGCCGCACATAATTGCCTCCGGGCGCCAGCACCGGCAACCGCTGCAAGGCCTGCAACCCCTCCGCATGGCGCATGCGCGGCGGCAGGATGACGCGCAGATTGAATACTTCTTCGCGGTGATACATCTGGCCGGCCACCACGCCGCGAAAAGCCGCGGCCACGGCTTGCAGCACGGTGACAGGATCCAGGCCCCAGCGCGCGATGGCCCGCGGCCGCAGGTGTATATGAATGTGCGGCTCACCCTGCGGCGCCCGAATCCGCACGCCAGCAGCCCCGGGAATTT
>JAKATS010000172.1 GCA_021818645.1 Acidobacteriota bacterium
TAGCTTTCCCGGCCCTGCCCGGCGATGAATAGCTGGTATCCGGGACCCAGTTCGCGCAGTGCGGCAATCGCGTCGTCGTGGCCTTTATGGGGGGAAATCTGGCCGAGCAGGCCCAGCGTCAGAGGGGTGTGCGGCGGATGGGGTTGAAACGGGAACTTTTGCGGCTCGATGCCATGGGGAATCATGGCGAGACGGCGCGGGCGCAGGCGGCGCACCTCATCCGCAATCGGGCGCGAGGGCGCGATCCAGCCGTTCACGCGGGCATAGAGCGGGTTGCGGCGCAAGGGATAGAGCAGATGGCGCGTGCACACCACGCGGGTGCGCGGCAGGCCGGTGGCGGCGGCGCAGACAAGCGGGTAATCGCGTCCCAGATGGGCATGCACAATATCAAACGGCGTGGTTCGCAGCAGGGCGCGCAGGCGCGTAACGGTTATCAGGTCGAGCAGGTTGCGAAACGCGAATGGATAATCGGCGGCAATGGCGCCCGCGGGCCGGCCGGCGGTAAAAACCTCATGGCCGCGGGCGCGCAAGCCCGCGAGCAGCCCGGCGAGATGGGTTTCGCCCCCGCCCCAGGCGGCGGCGGAGTTAATCTGGAGAATGCGCATGGAGGATCAACACGGATTTTAACAAGTTCGGGAACCCCGGAATGTATTTATGAAATATCATTCAAGGTTTGCAAAAAAAATCACATGCCCAGCCAAGAGTTTTCATCGTATGCTGGCTTTGACATAATTCGGGAGATGGTCATGCGCGGCTTGGCTTCGGTGTTTTGCGCGCTGCTGCTATGCGCGCTCGCCCCGGCACAGAAAGGCGGCTGGCGGATAGTTGAAAACCTGGCAGCCGGGTCGCCGGTCAAAATTCAATTGCGGCGCGGCGCCAGCGCGAGCGGCAACACCGCAACCGTTTCGGCCACCGGCCTGGTTCTGGAAGAGTCAAATGGTTTGAGCCGAACCATTGCCAAAAATCAAATCACGAAAGTTTATCTGATGGGTAAAGCCCATAAGTTGCGCGATGGACTGATCGGCGCGGGCGTTGGCGGCATCGGCGGTTTCATTTATGGCGCCATCATCGCAACCAGGGATGCGCCGCCCCCAGGCTATACCCCCCCGGGTTATGTCTGCTGCCAAAAGCACTGGGTTCTGGCCGGCTCTATTATTGGCGGGGCGCTCGGCATCAGCGGCGCCATCGCCGGATTTTTTATGGACATGCGGCATACCCGGGCGCTGATCTATGAGCGTGACGATGCGCGGCGACATCATAAACAAATTCAACATCAACGACGAACGCCAGCGTTAAATTGATAAATATAGAGTGGAATTATCTGGCTGCCGGGCAGGGACTCGAATTGCAACGGCCCGTTGAAAACACAGAAGTTGTTGAAATTAAAGGACGCCCAAAAGTCCAAAATCGCGAAATTGAGCGGGCGCTGACACGTGGCTGACACACGGGAATCGAATTCTGGTGAATTTTTTCTTTCCCTCATAAGATCACGAGTGCGGCGAACGAAGCCGTTCGCGGCGTCGTGCGGATTTGAACCCGGCCACGGAGGCAGTAGACTTTTCTCATGCCCTCTACGCATCCTACCATCAAGCGCGCCAGTAATTACTGCGAGCGGTACGGGCTTCGCGTGCCTATCCTGCTGGCCCCCATGGCGGGCGCCTGCCCGCCGCCGCTTTCCATCGCGGTCGCGAACGCGGGCGGCCTGAGCGCGTGCGGTGCGCTCCAAATGCAGCCGAGGTCTATTCTAGACTGGGCCGCGGAGGTGCGCGAGGGCAGCAACGGTGCCTTTCAGATCAATTTATGGGTTCCTGATCCGCCGCCGCGCCGCGATCCGGTGCATGAGGAAGCAATACGGCACTTCCTGGCTCAATGAGGACCCGAAGCACCGGCCGACGCCGGAAACGCCACGCCGCCCGACTTTGGCGCCCAATGTGAAGCGCTGCTGGAGGCCGCGCCGCCGATCGCCTCCTCCGTGATGGGCCTTTACCCGCCCGAATTCATCTCGATGCTCAAAGCGCGCAAGATCGCTTGGTTCGCCACCGTCTCCACCGTCGCCGAGGCGCGCGCGGCCGAGGCGGCTGGCGCTGATGCGGTGGTGGCGCAGGGCATGGAGGCGGGCGGCCACCGTGGTTGCTTTGATGCCGCGCGAGCCGAGAGCGACATGGTCGGGCTGTTTGCATTGTTGCCGGCGGTTGCCGACGCCGTGCACATTCCGGTCATTGCGGCCGGCGGCATCGCCGATGGGCGGGGTGTCGCGGCGGCGCTGCTCCTGGGCGCGAGCGCGGCGCAGATCGGCACCGGATTCCTCCGCTGCCCGGAGGCAAAGATCCATCCCGCATGGGCCGACGCCCTCACGCACACGCCACCGGAAGGTACGGTCGTGAGCCGGGTTTTCAGTGGACGGGCGGGCCGGAGCATCGCCACCGATTTTGTACGCGCTGCCACTGCTCCTGGCGCGCCTCCACCCGCTCCATATCCGGTACAGCGGGGACTGACGTCGGTATTGCGTGAATATGCCGGCAAGATAGGCGATGTGCAGCACATGCAGGCCTGGGCCGGACAATCCGCTGCCATGGCGCGGGCGGAATCCGCGAAGGACGTGGTGCACCGGATCTGGGAGGAAGCCAAGGCATTCCTGGCCTGAGACACGGCGCCCTAGGTGGCGACCCTCTTCAATTCCCGGGAACTCACCCATGCCCGAAGCATTTCAGCACACGGCTGACTCTGCAGGATTAAGTGCGAAATCCCATTCAGGCTGATTTCTCACTACTTTAGGTTAGAGACCAGTTCTGCGGGCAATCGGGCCAGCACCGCTGCATGCACTTTTCGGGCTGTAGGCAGCGCACGCTCGGCTTCTTCGCGAGTTGCTTCATTCTCTTCGCCGGGGTAGCGGTACTTCTAGGCATATTCGGTCAGCGGCGCCGCCTCATTTGCCAATTCTTGCAGGGTGCTATCGAGCGCGGCGCATTGGCGGCCAAGTTCTTCGAGGCTATGCGTCTTGCGAAACGGCGCGTCGTGCCAGGCCAACAGGGCCTTCAAGGACTTTTCCGCCGCCTGCTGCGCATGCAAGGTGATTATGGACCAAAGGACATCGTCCTCGCGAATCGCCTCATGCAAGGCCGCGCGCAAATCCCGCGCGGCCTTGCGCCGCCAGCCGCGTACATCTTCAAGTCGGGCTTCATCCTTTGTCAAATAGAAGTCTCCCTTCGCGCAGAATTATGCCCGGCAGAGATGCTTTCAGAAAACGCCGATTTTCAAAATACGAATGCGTCGCTACGAGGACGTCCGCTGCTACCCCGGTTCCACGCAGCACTTCGTATGCGAGACGGCTGTTGTGCCGCTCTACAGGAGCATCGTCAGGAACTATGATCATCAGATCGAAATCGCTGTCCGTATCGGTTTCTCCACGAGCTGCCGAACCGAACAGGTAAATGCGCTGCGGCTGATAAGCTTCCTGAAGACGGCGAATGATTTCCACGAGATGCGGTCCGTTTAAGGCAGAGCTTGCAGTTTGATTTCTCATGGTATCTTGTTGGAAAGAAGAGTGCGACTTTTTGCTAGCCATTCTTGAGTGAATATCCAACACGATCCGCATCAAGCCAATTTTTCTCCACAAGTTTCTTTAGCAACAACTCCGTTTTCTCTTTCGATACATCTAAAAGTGTTGCCAGTTCTGGAATTTTCTCATGCGGGAAAACAATTGTTGCAGGATTCGTTTTCTGGATTTCGCGAAAAATGTTAAGAATATTTAGCTCGTATTCATCATCCGATGAAGGGCGATCTTTTTGTCTTGCTTTAAATTCACGTGCAACTTTGAAGCCGCTAT
>JAKATS010000396.1 GCA_021818645.1 Acidobacteriota bacterium
TGGAACAACTTATTGCATCGCCGGGAAGATTTATCATATGAATATGATAATTACGTAACAATTTTATGATTATTTTATGATAATTACATGATAATTCAGGCTAAACGGCTGGATTTGCAACGAGATAGAACAGTGACAAAAAACGGCATGTAGTGGAAGAGGCCTCGATTTTAACGGAGGGTTGAAACACTACAGGGAAAACGATACAACGGGAAAATCCCAGCTCCCATTTTCGCCTCAGGGGGTCTGGACGCCGGCGGCGGAGAGGATGCGTTCGGCGTAGTAGTTGCGGATATGGGCGTGGGCGCGCAGGGCGCTCAAAAAGGCGGCGCGCAGAAGCTGTTCGCGGTTGCGCTCGAGCTGCTGGCGGATGGCTGCCTGCACGCGCGGATCCTGCAACCGCCGCACGCCGGCGGGAATGATACCCAGCAGTTTAATGATGTAATACCGTCCCTGGGATTCGATCACCGGCGAAACCTGACCCGGCCGCAAGGCCAGGATGGCCTGCTGCAGGGCTATGGGAACCTGGCTGATGAGGGCCGAACGCGGAATCAGGCCCAGATCGCCGCCGCTGGCGGCGTTATTGGGGTTTTCCGAATACTGTTCCGCCAGCTGGGCGAAATGGCCGCCTTTATGCAGGCGGCGGGCGATCATTTCAATTTTCCGCCGGGCCTGGGCGGGGGTGCGCGCCTTGTCGTTGTTCAAGTTGGCGACCGCGCCGGGCGAACTGGAAACCATGATTTCCGCCAGATGATACTCCGGCTCGGCGACATGAAAGGCGCCGGCGTGGGCATGATAAAAAGCTGCGATTTGCGCCGGGCTGACCTGGATATGGGCGGTGATTTCGCGCTGAAACAGCTCTGACAGAATCACCTGGTCGCGGGCCGCGCGCCGCTGTTCGGCCGGCGGCCAGTGCGGCTGCTGCAACTGGATCTGCTCCAGCCGGGTCTGCACCTGACTGGCAGGCGCGGTCAGGTTCAGGCGGGTCGCATACTGCAGCATGATGCGGCGGTCAATGAGCTGGCGCAGCAGGCTCAGCTTCAGCATCCGCCGCTGGGCAGCCGACACCTGCAGTTTCTGGCTGCTGGTCTGTTCGGCAAACACCTGGTTCAGCCGCTGCATGGTCAGCGGCCAGCCGTTGATACGGGCCGCCAGGCGAAGGCTGGCCGGCCGGCGATGGCAGCCAGCCAGCAGGATCAGGGCGATACCGGCCGGCAGAACGAGAAAACGAAAACGATTCTTCATGGCGCTTGCATTCTGATTTTACGCCAAATTATTCGGCGCGGGCCCCTGCATGGCTACGCCATACGTTCCGCTAATGCTCGACCCGACGCGGGGGCCCCTACACCCCATGCCGAGTCCGGGAGCCGGCGCGGATTTACCTGGCGCGGGCTCCAGCACGGCATAAAAACACAATACCTGCGGTTTTGCAGGCAGTGCGTGCTGTTGAGGCACGGCCCCCATCGAAAGGATTTGTTAAAATCAGCACAGAACATCAAAGCCAGCACCATCATGACCAGCTCAACGCTCATTCCGCAGGAAACCACCGGCCTGGCCAGCATTCCGGAAGCGATTGCAGAAATCCGCGCCGGCCGCATGGTGGTGGTGGTGGATGACGCCGACCGGGAAAATGAAGGGGATCTGACGCTGGCGGCGGAAAAAATCACCCCCGAAGCGGTCACCTTCATGGCCGCGCAGGGGCGGGGGCTGATCTGCGTGGCCATGACCGGCGAGCGGCTGCAGCAGCTCCATATACGGTTAATGACCGAGCACAATACCTCGAATTTCGGCACCGCGTTCTGCGAGTCGGTGGATGCGCGGACGGGCGTGAGCACGGGCATATCCTCGGCCGACCGGGCGCGCACCATCAAGGTGCTGGCCGGGGAAAGCTCGCGGCCCGAAGATCTGGCCCGGCCGGGGCATGTATTTCCGCTGCAGGCGCGGCCGGGGGGGGTGCTGACGCGGGCGGGACAGACCGAAGCGGGCGTGGATCTGGCCCGCATGGCGGGGCTGAGCCCGGCGGCGGTGATCTGCGAAATTGTCAACGACGACGGCTCGATGGCCCGAATGCCCGAACTACGGGCCTTCAGCGAGCGGCATGGGCTGAAGATGATCACCGTCGCCGAGCTGATCCGCTACCGGCTGCAGCATGAGCGTTTCGTGCGCCGCCTCGGCGAGCAGCGCGTAGCCACGGCCCAGGGCACGTGGCGGGTGATCGGTTACCGCGGCGTGAGCGACGAACAGGTGCACAGCGCCGCCATTCTGGGCGAGCCCGATCTGAACCAGCCGGTACTGGTGCGCGTGCAGACGCATTGCTATTTTGCCAGCACGCTGGAAAGCCGCGACTGCGACTGCGCGGCCAGCCTGCGCGCGGCGCGGGAACGAATCGCCGCCGCGGGCAGCGGCATTCTGGTTTATCTGCACCAGAACACCCCCGGCTGGTCGGCCGACGCCGGCCGACTCGAACACGGACATACCTATATCGAACGGCAGTCGGAACGGGATCGGCTGATCCAGCGGCAGATCGGCCTGGGAGCGCAGATTCTGACCGACCTGGGCGTGCGGCAACTGCGGCTGCTGACCCAGCATCCGCGGCACTATAGCGGGCTGGCGGGATTCGGCCTGGAAGTTACCGAGCAGCTACCACTGTGGGAAGAAGAAAATAAATAAGGCTGCGGGATTATTTTTTTATTCAGAAGTACTCATGGCAGAACGACCCGCATGCGAGTTTGCCTTATGAGCCGCCGGAGCGGAGGGGTTGAGCCGAAGCAGGGCAATCACGCCGTTGGTGGTGTGCAACTGTATCCGCGGGCCGCGGGCCGGAAGCGGCGGGGAAAAATGGTTGTGCAGGGTGATGTTGCGGCCGCCGGTCTGCAACTGAAAAACGCTGCCCGCAGGCAGCCAGAGGCGGATGTCGCCGTCGCGGGCACTCGCCGAAATCGCCGCCTGCGGGGCCTGGTTCGCGGTAAGGCGGAGCGAGCCGTTGCGATCGGTGATCTGCAGCGGGCCTAGAAAATTCCTGACGCTTACGTCCTGATCGCGGGTGGTGAGATGCAACCCCTGGACGCGGCGGGCGCGCAGGCTGCCGAGGTCCCAGCGCAGCCGGCCCGGAAGCTGCTGGATGAGAAACTGCACCCGGCCGGAGCGCAGGCTGGCGCCGTGCGCAAGCTGCGCGAGATGAATCTCGCCGCTGAAATCGCCACGCAGCCGCACCCGGCCGCTGACCTGCACCGCCTGCAGCCGGTCTCCGCGGCCCTGGACCTGCAAAGCGCCCCGCACCTGCCGAAAGCTGGCATCGCCGCCTGCCATGCGAACCGAGACATCGCCCTGCTGATGGCGGATGTCAATGCGGGCGTGTCCCAGATGGATGCGCAGCGCAGACTGCCAGCCGCTGACCTGCAGCCCGCCGCGGTCGGCTTGCAACAAAATGGGCGTGCCGGGCGGCAGCCGCAGTTGCAGATTCGCCTGAGTATGCCAGCCCGGATGGGCGCCGGTGGCCTGCAGCACCCAGACGCCGTTGCGCTGGATCAGCCGCGGCCGGCTTTGCTGAAAGCGCCGGCGGGCCGCGTCTTGCGAGCCGGAGTGAACGGTGTCGTTCAGCGCCAACTGGATCGCGGCCGCCGGGCCCGGCAGCAGGGTGAGATGAACGTTGTGGCCCTCGATGCGCAAGGGGCCGGAGTGCGGCCAGGGAAATTGGGTTTGCGCCTGGAATGAGTAGGAGGGTTCCCATCCATACCAGTCTCCGTGCCAGCCCATCCAGCCGCGCCAGTGGGCGCCGCGAAAA
>JAKATS010000295.1 GCA_021818645.1 Acidobacteriota bacterium
GGGCAAGCCGGATCCCGAAGTTTATCTCACTGCCGGCCGGCGGCTGGGCGTGGCCGCGCACAACTGCTGCGTGGTTGAAGATGCCGCGGCGGGCATTGAGGCGGGGCGCCGGGCCGGCATGCGCACTCTTGGCGTGGCTGAAAGCGCGGATCAGGAAAAGGTATTGTTGCAGGCCGGCGCCGAACGGGTGATTCCAGACTTCACGCCCGCGGCTCTCGCAGGGCTGAGCTTTCCCGCCTGGCTGGCGCGATTTATGCGCTAGAACTTGCTGGTTGTGGTGGTAGCGGGCTCGGCCTGTTCTGTCAGCCGCTCGGCCAGGGCCAGGTCGGCGGGCGTGGTGATTTTTAAATTTCGCGCCGAGCCGGGAATCGCATAGACGGGTTCGCCCAGATGCTCAATCAGGCTCGACTCATCGGTGCCGTGAAATCCATCGCTGGCGGCTTTCTCAAAGGCGCGGCGCAATAGTTCATAACGAAACACCTGCGGAGTCTGCGCCAGCACAATGCGTTCGCGCGGCAGCGTGGTCACGATCCGGGCTTCATTTTCCGCCGCTCCGGCGCGTTCCACCTGTTTGACCGTATCCACCGCCGCGACCGCGGCGATCACCGCGCCCAGGCGCTCCGCCGCGGCCAGGGCCCGGCGAATCAGGTCGGCGTCCACCAGCGGGCGTACGGCATCGTGTACTGCGACCAGCTCGGTATCCCGCGGCGCCTGTTGCAGCGCTGTCCACACCGTATCCTGGCGGGTTTCGCCTCCCTCCACAATTTGCACCGGCAGGCGCAGCCGCGTCTGGGCCAGGCATTCCCGCACCCGGGTTTGATCTTCGATCCGCAGGGCGAGATAAATCGCCTGAATTTCCCGGCAGGCGTCAAATTGCCGCAGCGTGTGCAGAAAAACCGGCACGCCGTGAAGCTCCAGAAATTGCTTGCGCTCCAGCCCGGCCGTGGTGGAACCCATGCGCGTGCTCAGGCCGGCCGCGGGTAAAATGGCGAGCGTTTTCAGCAGTCTATGGCGGAAGGGATGGAAAGTATAAGTTCAGTGCTGCAAGCAGTTATGCCGTTCAGCTGGTGGGCGTATTCGCCAGCCAGGGGTGGGGCTCCGTCGTGGTGGCAGGCTCCGCGCGATCTTCCAGCCGGCCAAAGATCATCTTCCCGGCCGTGGTCTGCAGCACCGACGTGACGGTGACCTCAACCGTGCGTGAAATCAGCCGGCGGGCGTGATCTACCACGACCATGGTGCCATCTTCGAGATATCCCACTCCCTGATGGGCTTCCTTGCCTTCGCGGCTGATCGCCACTCGCAGCACCTCGCCCGGCAGCACCGCCGCTTTGACCGCCTGCGCGGCTTCATTCACGTTGAGCACTTCCACTTGCCGCACCTTGGCCAGCTTATTCAGATTGAAGTCGGTGGTCACGATCTTGCACTGGCGCTGCTGGGCGGCTGCAATCAGTTTATGATCCACCTGCTTGATCTGCGGACAATCGTCGTCAATCAGCCGCAGTTCAAGGCCGGGAAATTTCTGCATCTGCTGCAGCACGTCCAGCCCGCGCCGGCCGCGGCTGCGTTTGCCGCTTTCGGCCGAATCGGCAATGGCCTGCAGCTCATGCAATACGTACTGCGGCACCAGAAAGGGCCCTTCCAGAAAACCAGTGGCGGCGAGTTCGCAGATGCGGCCGTCAATAATCGCGCTGGTGTCGAGCAGTTTGGCATGGCGGTTTTTGTCGCCGCCAAAAATTCCCCCCAGCGCGGCCAGATTCAGCATGTCGCCTTTGGCTGCGCCCAGCGCCAGGCCGATATAGCCCATGGTCAACAGCACCAGGCCATCGGTAAATCCCAGCACGCCGGCCCGCAGCCCGGCATACCCTAGAATCAGCGAGATGAAAAACGCGCCCACTATCCCGAGCAGCGAGCCCATCGCCGCGCCCAGCAGCCGTTGCAGCGGCACTTGCCGCAGCCGCAGTTCAAATAAAATTATCGCCGCGCTGAATAGCGCTCCGCAGAGCAGCGACGGCCCCACAGCCAGTCCCCAGGGTTGCAATAATGCCGTTCCCGTCAGCACAAAAATGACCAGCAGGCCGCGGAGCAACCATATATCAGCGTGGCTGGAGGAAGTTGTCATATCTGGCCCGAATCGGATTTTAGCTATGGCCCATGCCTCCAAGGCCCTTATAAGCAGTCATTTTACACGATTCAGGGTCAGGGCTCCCGCCCCACTTTCGCGGTCTGGCCTTTAATCTCATTTGGGGAACGGAATGGTACTGATATCCCGGGCTAAATGGGTCCGGCAACTCAGCCCCTCAATCCCGTGTCGTTTTTTTACGTCCGCTTCGAGCTCCGGGAGCCGGTTGGCTGGAGACGTCCGCAGCGCCGGTTCCCAGCGGGCGCGGCATCAGGGGCTCGTCATCGGAGCGAAACCGGGTGGCTAAATGCCGCATCAGGAATTTCACCGCCGCGCGGGCATCATCACTGGGATCGTCTTTCCAATGGAAAATGGCATTGGCAATCCATTGCTGTCCTTGCACAAAATCATGGCCAGGGTTCCGGCGGCGATCCGTCCTCAGAGAAGCGCGCACCGGCATCGAAAGGAGTTCGCCCATCCCCTTTTAGAAGGATGCCGCCCCGGAAACCGTTGTCCGCAAAATGCGATGTCATGGCCGGCGGTTTTAGAATGAAATACATGGTTATGCCCGCTCCTGGACGCATCCTCGCTTTGGACGTAGGCCTGCGGCGCATCGGTCGCGCCATCAGCGACCCTTTGGGCGTAACCGCGCAGGGTCTGCCGACCCTGCTTCGCCAGAACATGGCCCTCGATCTGGCTGCGCTTTGCGCCGACGCCCGGAACTATGACATTTCTTTATGGCTGCTGGGCTTGCCCTTGCTGCCCAGCGGCGAGCGCGGCACCCAGGTCGCCCGGGTCGAAGAACTGGGGGCTCGCCTGCAGCAGGCCAGCAGCCGCCCGGTGGAATTCTGGGACGAGCGTTTTACCTCCGTCATGGCCGAACAGGTGTTGCGCGAGGCCGGTCTGAGCCGGCACAAGCGCCGGCAGGCCAACGATAAACTGGCCGCGGTGCTGATCCTGCAAAGTTACCTTGAACGCGCGCGCAGTGCGCTATAGTGTGCATGCGGTGCTCTCATGATCGCCGGGAGGAATCGCCGGCCGGGCTTTTGCCAAAGCCTAACGGTTTGGCTGGAGCAAGAGCCAGAATCAAAGGTTTTGCCGTTTTGAATAGCCAAAACTTTCGGCTATTGCCAAACGGGAAACCGGCGCAGCGGTGCGATGCTGATCACTTCGTATAATCTCTATGTCCTTGACTGCCGATGAAATGCTCGACCGGGTAGAAGACCTGCTGCGCCGGCTCAGCCTGGAGTATGAAATTTACTTCAGCGGCGGCCGCAAACTCCCTCCCCGCGACACCGAATGGCGGCTGGGTGATTGGCTGCGCCAGGTCGAGGCGCTGCCGCGGCGCAGCTACGCGCAGGAATTCCGGCTGGCCCAGTTCCAGCAGCGGCGGGCGCTGCTGGCTCAATTGTGCCGCCGCCGCCAGCAGGTCAAGGAAGAAGGCTGGCGCCGCGCCTCCGATCGTTTGCTGGCGGTCTCCGGAGCGCGTCCCGCCGCCCTCGACGATCCTCCGGCCCGGCAGCGCTTCACCGGCGAATCGGCGGCGGATGAGGCCGCGCTGCGCCAGTTATTTCAAGCCTGGCAGGCACGGGCGCCGCAAGCTGCGGGCCCGGCGGAATCGGTTGCCTGGGATCAGTTTGGACAGCGGCTGGGCAAGCATTT
>JAKATS010000262.1 GCA_021818645.1 Acidobacteriota bacterium
TTTGAGGGATGCGGGGGTGGTTTCCTGGCTCATAGCATTAGAGCACCATGGTAGCGCACGCCGGCTTGGGTTCACCCGCTCGTTCTGCTTTGCTTCCTCGCATCGTCCGCATTGTTTTCATCTTTACATCTTCCTTATCTCCGCTTTACGCCTTGTTTATCCCGGCCATTCCATCCTGATCCTGACTGAAGATTTGTATTGAACCCTACACCGAGTGGCTGGCGCGCCATAGGGGTTACCGGCCGGCCAAGCCGGGGTGGCCCTGCCGCCGCTGCGGTGAGGCTTGGGCCCGGGTCTTGCCGGAAACCCGCTGGGAGCGCCTGGTGCACCGGCTGGGCCGGCGGGTGTATGAATGCGTTTCCTGTCTCCGCCGGGAGCTTCGGCGCTGACTCGCATCTGAAAGTATGCAGGGAAAATCTCATGAAACTCATGGATCTCTGGATGACTCTGTTTTTGATTGCTCTGTTCCTCGCCTGCGTGGCTTTTACTTATTTTTGTGAACGAATCTAAACGTCAGGGGACCTTATGCAATATATTGTGAACCTCATTCTCGTTCTCGCCCTGCTGCTTTATCTTTGCGCCGCCATGATCTGGCCGGAGAAATTCTAATGACTCTACCCGGGATTGCGCAATTCGTCTTCGCTCTGGCCCTGCTGGCGGCGCTTGCGCCGCTGCTCGGCGGTTATATGACCCGCGTCTTCTCCGGCCAAAGAACCTGGCTTTCGCCCCTGCTCGATCCGGTCGAGCGCGGGCTTTACCGCATGACCGGCGTAAGTCCCGAACGCGAAATGAGCTGGAAGCCTTATGCCCTGGCCGTGCTCTGTTTCACGCTGATCAAAGGCCTGATCCTCTACGCCATCCTGCGGCTGCAGTACTGGCTGCCCTTCAATCCCAATCATCTCCCCGGAGTCACACCCAGCCTCGCGCTCAATACCGCCGTAAGTTTTATCACCAACACCAACTGGCAGAACTACGCCGGGGAAACGACCATGAGCTATTTCAGCCAGATGTCGGGCCTGGCGGTGCAGCAATTTCTTTCCGCCGCGGTCGGTATCGCAGTCGCGATTGCGCTCATCCGCGGCCTCGCCCGCAAACAGTCGGAAACCATCGGCAATTTCTGGGCCGACATGACCCGCACGGTGCTGTATATTCTGCTGCCGATATCTTTCCTGCTGGCATTGTTTTTCGTCAGCCGCGGCGTGATTCAGAATTTCAAGCCCAACCTCGGCTATACCACCGTACAGGGGCAAAAAGCTGTGCTGCCCATGGGGCCGGTAGCGTCCATGTTCGCTATCGAAAACCTGGGCACGAATGGCGGAGGATTTTTCAATGCCAATACCGCTCATCCCTTTGAGGGACCCACGCCACTTTCGAGCTATGTGACCATTCTGGCTTTTATGGTGATCGGCTCTTCATTGACCTACACCCTCGGCCAAATGACCGGCCATCCGGCGCATGGCTGGGCCATCTGGGCGGCCATGGCGGCGTTAATCACCGCCGGGTTCCTGATCACCTACCATTACGACACCCAGCCCAATCCGCTGCTGCCCGCGGCGGTGGCTCAGGCGCATGGGCCCGGCAACCCCGGCCGCAATATGGAAGGCAAGGAAACCCGTTTCGGCCTGGCCGATTCGGACTGGTTCGCAGTGGCCACCACCAACACCTCCTGCGGCGATGTCAACAGCAGCCATGATAGTTTCGCTCCGCTCGCCGGCGGCGTGCTGCTGCTGAATATGATGCTCGGCTGCATCGGCTTCGGAGGCGTGGGCGCCGGCCTTTACGGCATGCTCATGTACATTCTGGTCGCGGTTTTTATCGCCGGGCTGATGATTGGCCGCACTCCCGAGTATCTGGGAAAAAAAATCGAGGCCCGCGAAATCAAGCTGGCCATGCTGGCAGTGCTGGCCATGGCGGCGCTGATTCTGGTTTTCAGCGCCCTCGGCGCCGCGACCCGCGCCGGCCAGGCGGGCGTGGCCAATCCCGGCCCGCACGGCTTCAGCGAAATTCTCTACGCCTTCGCCTCGCCGGTGGCCAACAACGGCAGCGCCTTCGCCGGCCTGAATGGCAACACTCATTTCTATAACTGGACCCAGGCGATCTGCATGTTTCTCGGCCGTTTTCTCATGATCATTCCCGTGCTCGCCATCGCCGGCAGTCTGGCCCGAAAAAAGATCACCCCTCCCAGCGCCGGCACCCTCGCTGTCCATACCCCGTTATTCGCCAGCCTGCTGGTCGGGGTGATCCTGCTCGTCGGCGCGCTGAACTTTTTTCCCGCGCTCACCCTCGGTCCGGTGCTCGAGCACTTCATGCTGCATGCCGGGAGGATGTTCTAGCCATGCCGCGGCCGGAAATTAAAAATTTCGATCCCGAACTCATGCGCAAAGCCCTGGCGGATTCTTTCCGCAAGCTCCATCCCCGCTGGATGATGCGCAATCCGGTGATGTTTGTGGTCGAGGCGGGCAGCGCCGAGACCACCCTGCAGCTACTCTGGCGAGTGAGCCATGGCGACTATACACTGTGGGGCTTTTATCTGCAGCTCACGCTCTGGCTCTGGGTCACGGTATTATTCGCCAACTTCGCTGAAGCCATGGCCGAAGGGCGCGGCAAGGCCCAGGCTGAGTTTCTGCGCCGGGCCAAAACCACAGCGACCGCCCGCAGATTGCTGCCCAGCGGGGTCATCGAGGAAATTCCTGCCGCCCAGTTGCGCAAGGGCGATCGCGTGCGCGTGCAGGCGGGCGATCTCATCCCCAGCGACGGCACCATCGTCGAGGGCATCGGCTCGGTAGACGAATCGGCGATTACCGGCGAATCCGCGCCGGTGATTCGCGAGGCGGGAGGCGACCGCTCAGCGGTGACCGGAGGCACCCGCCTGCTCTCCGACTGGCTGGTGGTCGAGATCACCCGCGATCCCGGCGAAACCTTCATTGACCGCATGATCGCCCTGGTCGAGGGCGCCATTCGCCAGAAAACCCCCAATGAAATCGCACTCAACATTTTATTGGCCGGGCTGACCATCGTTTTTCTGCTGGTTTGCGCCACGCTTCCCGCCATGGCCGCATATTTCCATATGCGGCTCTCGATTCCGGTGCTGTGGGCTCTGCTGGTCTGCCTGATTCCCACCACTATCGGCGGCCTACTTTCGGCCATTGGCATTGCCGGCATGAACCGACTGGTGCGGCAGAATGTGCTGGCCAAATCCGGCCGCGCGGTCGAGGCTGCCGGCGATGTGGATACGCTACTGCTCGACAAAACCGGAACCATCACCCTCGGCAACCGGCAGGCCGCGGAATTCATTCCCGCCCCCGGGGTTGAACTCCACGAACTCGCCGATGCGGCGCAGCTCGCCTCGCTTTCGGATGAAACGCCCGAAGGCCGCTCGGTCGTGGTGCTGGCCAAAGAGAAATACGGCCTCCGCGGCCGCGAACTGGAATCGAAAAACGCCCATTTTATTCCTTTTTCCGCCCACACCCGCATGTCGGGCGTGGACCTCAACGGCTCGCGCATCCGCAAAGGGGCCGGCGACGCCATTCGCGCCTTTGTTGAATCCGCCGGCGGCCAGATGCCTCCCTCCCTGCTCGAGGCCATTCAGCACATCGCCCGCCATGGCGGCACGCCGCTGGCGGTCGCCGATGGCGGCCGCGCGCTGGGCGTGATCCATCTGAAAGACGTGGTCAAGGGCGGCATCCGCGAGCGCTTCGCCGAATTGCGCGCCATGGGCATCCGCACCGTCATGATTACCGGCGACAATCCCCTGACCACCGCGGCCATCGCGCAGGA
>JAKATS010000039.1 GCA_021818645.1 Acidobacteriota bacterium
ATCTGGCTGGCCTCTGGGCAACGCACTCTATGGCGGCGGCTGGGTCTATGGCCTGCCGGGCAATCGCATCTCTCTCGGCCTGGTGACCGGGCTGGAAAGCTCCGATCCGCGCCTTGATCCTCATGCGTTGTTTCAAAACTTCAAGACTCATCCCTGGGTGCACCTGCTCCTGCAGGGCGGAGAAATGATCCGCTTCGGCGCCAAGGCGCTGCCCAACGGAGGCTGGCCGGCGCTGTTGCCGCCGGCTGGCGATGGCTGGGTTCTGCTCGGGGATACGGCGGGGTTTTTAAATGGTCAGCGGCTGGAACGGAGAGTGCTGGCTCTCGAGTCCGGCTGCCTGGCCGCCGAACCAATCTTTGCCACCCTGCGTGATCGCGCTCCGGCGCGCCTGGGCGAATACGCCGCACGGGCTCGCCAGGGCGCGATCCGCCAGGAGTTGTGGCCGGCGCGCAATTTTCATCGCGCCTTTGAGCACGGCATGGCGCTCGGTCTGGCCCGGGCCGGCCTGCAGATGATGCTGGGCGGGCGCGATCCTTTCGGCTTTGGCCCCGCCAGCGCCGGCTATCAGCGCATGCGGCCGCTGGCCGCAATGCGCCATCCCGCGCCTGCATTTACCCCTGATGGCCGGTTCACCTTCGACAAAATGGCCGATGTCTATCACTCCGGCACGCGCCATGAAGAGGATCAGCCGGCGCATCTGCTCATCGCCGACACACAGATCTGCGCTACCCGCTGCGCCCGCGAATTCGGCAACCCCTGCCGCTTTTTCTGCCCTGCCCAAGTCTATGAAATGGCGGAACAGCCGGATGGCTCGCGCCAAATCCATCTCAACCCCTCCAACTGCGTACACTGTAAAACCTGCGATATTCTCGACCCGTATCAGATCATCACCTGGGTGCCTCCGGAGGGTGGAGGCGGCCCCGATTATCAGGGCTGCTAAGCGGCTAAACCAATGAAAATGGCGGAGCCGGAAATTGGCTCCGCCATTACTTCATCCGATTGAATGAAGCCTTTACTTCTTCGCTTCCTCAAAGCGCTTTTCCACCTCGGCCCAGTTGACCACACTCCACCAGGCATTCAGGTAATCGGCACGCTTGAACTGGTACTTTATGTAATAGGCGTGCTCCCAGACGTCGTTGCCCATGATCGGCAGGCTGCCATCCAGGTAAGGACTGTCCTGGTTGGGGGTGGAAATGATTTCAAGCTGCCGGCTGGGGTTGAGCACCAGCCAGACCCAGCCCGATCCGAAGCGTTTCAGCCCGGCGTCTTGAAATGCTTTTTTAAACGATTCAAAATCGCCGAATTTGGCCTGGATCGCCTGGCCCAGCCCGCCTGCGGGCTGTCCGCCGCCATTCGGCTTCATGATCTGCCAGAACATGGTGTGGTTGGCATGGCCGCCGCCATTGTTGCGCACCGCGGTACGGGCGCTCTCCGGCACTTCGTGCAGGTTGCGCAGCAGCTTTTCCACCGGCCATTGCGCCAGCGGCGAATTTTCCAGGGCGGCATTGAGATTTTTTACATAGGCCGCATGATGACCGTCATGGTGGTAATGCATGGTGGCTTCATCAATATAGGGTTCCAGGACGTTATAGGCATAGGGCAGCGGGGGCAGTTCGAAAGGCATGGATGGTCCTCCTGTGGACACTGGGGGTGACGTATGCAGCAACCGATGCAGCAGTTGCATCCCCTGATTGTTATTTTAGGTCAGTACGGGTGAATGGTAAATCTATCCATGCGAAGACATCCGCCGCGCCGCGGGTATAGCCAGGCGTACTCAGTTCACTCATCGTCTTCAGAACCGACGTCTGCGGGTTGCTCTGTTTCAGCCGGTTTTTCGACCGGCGCCAGGTTGGGGGTATCGCCGCGGCCGGGCATCATGGCGCGCGCCGAATAGACGCGCCATTGACGTTCCACATCTTCCTGCGCTTCTTTGAGCAGCTCTGCGGCAATTTGAGGATTGCTACGCGCCAGCATCGTGTACCGCGCCTCGCGATAGGCATAATCCTGCAGCCGAATCGAGGGCCGTTTCGAGTCGAGCTGGAACGGGTTCTTTCCCTGTTTCCGCAGAGCCGGGTTATAGCGCATCAGCGGCCAGTAGCCGGACTGCACCGCCAACTTCTGCTGCTCCAGACTGTGCACCAGGTCGTATCCATGAGCGATGCAGCTCGAATACGCGATGATGATTGACGGCCCATCGTGCGCCTCGGCCTCCCGGAACGCCTTGATCACCTGCATATCACTCGCGCCCATAGCCACCTGCGCCACGTAAACAGAACCGTAGCTGATTGCTTCCATGGCGAGATCCTTCCGGCTCACCGCCTTGCCGCTGGCCGCAAACTTCGCCACCGCCCCGCGCGGAGTCGCCTTCGAAGCCTGCCCGCCCGTATTCGAGTACACCTCCGTGTCCATGACCAGCAGGTTCACGTTCTTGCCCGATCCCAGCACGTGATCCAGGCCGCCGAATCCGATGTCGTATGCCCATCCGTCCCCGCCCAGGATCCACACGCTTTTGCGCACCAGCGTGTCGGCAATGGCCAGCAGGTTGCGGATATCGGAAGAGTCTTTCCCCGCCAGCTTCTCGCGCAGCATCTTGATGCGCTCCCGCTGCGCGTTGATCTCTGGCTCCGTGTTCTGTGGCGCTGCCAGAATCGACTGCACCAGCTCCTCGCCTGCAATGGACGCCACCCGCTGCAGCAGCGTCTCAGCAAACGCCTTCTGCTGGTCGAGCGCAACCCGCATGCCGAAGCCAAACTCCGCATTGTCCTCAAACAGCGAGTTGGCCCACGCCGGCCCCCTGCCCTGCGCATTGAATGCATACGGCGTAGTCGGCAGGTTGCCGCCGAAGATGGATGAGCAGCCGGTTGCGTTCGCAATGTACAGCCGGTCGCCGAAGAGTTGCGTAAGCAGCTTGATGTACGGCGTCTCGCCGCAACCCGCGCAGGCCCCAGAGAACTCGAACAACGGCTGCAGCAGTTGCAGGTCCTTTACCTGGGTGTGCGAAAGCCGGTTGCGGTCCGCCTCCGGCAGGCCCAGGAAGTACTCCCAGTTGTTGCGCTCGAGCGCGCGCAGCGGCGCTTGCGGAACCATGTTGATAGCCTTGTGGCTGGCCTCAGTCTTGCTCTTCACCGGGCATACTTCGACGCATATTCCACAACCGGTACAATCTTCCGGCGATACCTGGAGCGTGTAGCGTTCGCTCTCCATGCCCTTCCATCTGGGCTTGGCCCACTTGAAGGTCTCCGGCGCGTCACCCGCAACATCCGGACGATAAACCTTGGCGCGAATCACGGCGTGCGGGCACACCATCACGCACTTGCCACACTGGATGCATAGGACCTCATCCCAGGCCGGAATAAACTGCGCGATATTCCGCTTCTCCCACTGCGCCGTTCCGGTGGGGAACGCCCCGCCCGCAGGCATCGCGCTCACCGGAATCAGGTCGCCGCGGCCTAATGCGATCTGCCCCAGCACATCGTGGACAAATTTCGGGGCCTTGTCCGGGATCACGACGGTGAGGTCGAACGCCGCCGAGGCCTTTGCAGGAACCGCAACCTTTTCCAGATGCGCCAGTGCCGCATCCACGGCGGCGTAATTCTCCTGCACCACCGCCTCGCCGCGCTTGCCATACGTCTGCTGGATCGCCTTCTTGATCTGCGCAATGGCTTCCTCGCGCGGCAGCACGCCGCTGATGGCGAAAAAGCAGGTCTGCATGATGGTGTTGATGCGCGTGCCCATGCCCGCCTCGCGCGCCACTTTGTGGCCGTCG
>JAKATS010000165.1 GCA_021818645.1 Acidobacteriota bacterium
CCCTGTGTCACGGCCGCGTCCAGAGCTTGCCAGACAAGTTTTTTCATGAAGAGGTCGTGTGTCTGGTGGCGGATTATGTGCGGCGGCAGGCAACAAACATGCTGCCGGAAATGCCGTTCCGTGCAGCGGAGTGGAGCCCAGAGCAGCCGCGGCTGGAAGCGTTGCGGGGTTTCGTGCTTATACCGTCGCCATCTCGCCGGCTTTCACGCCCAGCGCCGACAGCAGGGCTTCGGCCTTGTCTTCGCGCTCCCAGGTGAAATCGGCTTCATTGCGGCCAAAGTGGCCAAAAGCGGCCGTGGCCCGGTAAATCGGCCGCCGCAGTTGCAATGTTTCAATGATGCCGCGCGGCGTTAATTGGAATACCTGCCGCACCGCGTCGGCAATGCTGGCTTCATCCATCTGTCCGGTGCCGAAAGTATCCACGCGGACCGAAACCGGCTCCGCCACCCCGATCGCATAAGCCAGCTGGATTTCGCAGCGCTTCGCCAGTCCCGCCGCCACCACATTGCGGGCGATATAGCGGGCCATGTAAGCGGCCGAGCGGTCCACTTTGCTGGGATCTTTGCCGGAAAACGCGCCGCCGCCATGGCGCCCCATGCCGCCGTAGGTGTCCACAATAATTTTGCGTCCGGTTACGCCGGTGTCGCCCATCGGGCCGCCGATGACGAACCGCCCGGTGGGGTTGATGTGGTACTGGGTGTGGGCGTCGGTCAGTCCCGCTGGGGAGACCGCGTCAATCACCTGCTTGCGAACTTTTTCCCGCAGTTCGGCGGTGGACACCTCTTCCGCGTGCTGCGTCGAAACCACAATAGCCTCAATCCGCGCCGGTTTCCCATTCCGGTATTCCACCGTCACCTGACTTTTGCCATCGGGGCGCAGGAAGCTCAGCTCACCGCTGCGCCGCGCTTCCGACAGCCGCCGCGTCAGCTTGTGCGCCAGCGAGATCGGCAGCGGCATCTTTTCCGGCGTCTCATCGCAGGCGAAGCCAAACATCATGCCCTGATCGCCGGCGCCTTCCCGGTCCACGCCCATGGCGATATCGGGCGATTGCTGGTGCACGCTGATCAGCACCCCGCACGTATCGCAGTCAAAGCCGAAACGCGCATCGCAGTAGCCCACCTGCCGCACCGCTTCCCGGGCCAGCTCCTGGTAATCCAGGTGAGCGCGGGTGGTGATTTCGCCCGCAACCACAATCAGGCCCGTCGTCAGCAGGCTTTCGCACGCCACCCGGCTCTGCGGATCCTGAGCCAGCGCCGCATCCAGCACGCTGTCGGAAATTCGGTCGGCGATCTTATCCGGATGTCCTTCGGTTACAGACTCCGAGGTGAACAGGATTTTGGTCTTTGCCATGAGTTTCCAATCTGCCGCACCTCCGGTCAGTCCCGGCTTCGATTCCTGAAAGTGCGATTCCTACATAGAATAATCCGGTTTTCACACCGGGCCAAACGGTTTTTCACTGCATGGCCCACCGGCCTGGCGCCGGCAAGCCATGCGAAATCGCAGGCTGAGAACCCAGACCTGCAAAGCTGGCTGAGGCGCTGGGCAACGTACTTTTACCATCAAGGACAGGCGCTGGAACTGCGATGCAAAAAGCGATCCCGCCACTTCGATGCGGATGTTCTCCGGCGGCCATGGGCTGCTCAGCGGGCGGGCGCATGCATATAGTCGTTCAGATTAATGCTTCTCCAGCCGCCATGCTCGATGTTTTTGCGGATCTGCGCGGCCGTCAACCCCTTGCGGGTTTCTTTATAGGTGTAAGCCGCCTCCATCAGGCACACTTCGCATACCGAAGCATGGTTGCCCACAAAACAACTCAGCAGGCTGGTATGTCCCAGATCGCGGTCGCAGCGGCAATAGCAGGGTTCCTGGTACAGCACTTTCTTGATCCGGGCCGCCAGGGCGTAAATCGTCCGCACCCGGGGATCGGAATACTTCGAGGGCGGCTGCGTCGCCGGCAGCGGGCCGCGCGGCGGATGCGGATGAAATGCCGGGACATTCGCCGTGCCCAGGCGCTGATTTGACTGCATCGGCATGGCCATGGGCATGGGATGGGAGGCGGGAACTGCCCTGGGCCTGGGGTGTGCCGGAAGCCAAGCAATCAGCCCGCCCGCCAGCACCAGCAAGGGAAGCGAATACAAAATCCGGCGTTTGAATTTTGTCATAGGGTTTCAGCCATCCTTCCGTCCATTATATGTTGCCCCGCCGCTTATGGCTCATTGCGCAGACTCGGCGAGGGGCGTGAAGGACCCCGTGTCGAGTCGAGTCAAAGCGGGTCGCGCGGCATACAAAATCGCAGGTTTTGTGATTTGAGCCATTTCATGGAAATTGCTCCTGGAAATGCCACGCAGGAGCCCGCGCCCGGGATTAGCTTTCCTGGGCCGGTTGGATCAGTTCCGCACCCGGCGCCAGTTCTTTCACCGTCTGGAACGTGCGCCAGCGCCGCACCATCACCCGCAGGCTGGCCATCACCGGTATGGAAAAATAAATCCCGATCACGCCCCCGATCTCTCCGCCCGCCAGCACCCCGAAAATGACCGCCAGCGGATGCAGCGAAACCTCTCCGCCCATCACCCGCGGCGAAATGACATAATCCTGCAACACTCGAATCAGCGCCAGCAGCCCCAGCACATATATCGGGTGAGGGTAGCCCGACAGCAGCATGACCGCGATCACAATGATCGCCGAAGTCAGGGGGCCCAGCATGGGGATGAATTCCAGCAATCCGGCCATCACGCCCAGGGCATAGGCATACGGCATGCCCAGCAGCGCAAAGCCGGCGGTATATTCCGCCATGGCCAGCAGCATCAGCAGAATCTGCGCCCGGATAAACTGCGCCAGCACCTGATGCAGATCCTCCATCAACCCGGCCAGAAATTCCTTTTGCCGTCGCCGCGCCGTCAGCTCCGTGACCATGCCGCCCAATTCCAGCCCGTCTTTCAGGAAAAAAATGGCCAGGATGGGAATCACCGCCAGCCACCATGCCAGTTCCGCCGCCTGGGTCAGATACTGCGAGATGCGCTGTTCCAGACTTAGAATCTGGCTGCGGTGGCTAAAAATAAAATTCTGCAGTATGCTCCGCGCTTGCCGGCTCAGCCCATATTTTTGTCCGATCGTCTGCGCGATCCGCCCGGTCAGAACCTTGGCCGAAAGTTTCGGTAATTTCTGCGACAGGGTTTCCGCCTGGTGCATAAAATGGCTTCCGAACCAGATCACCAGCACCAGCAGCGCTCCGAAAATAATCCCATAGAGCAGTGCAATGGCCAGGCCGCGCCGGCAGCGCATCCGGTTTTGCAGCCGGTAGACCGCCGGTTCCAGCAGATAGGCAAATAAAATCGCAAAAATAAATGCGATCAGCACAGCCCGGGCGGCATAAATAAACCATAATCCCAGCCCGAAAAGCAGGCAGCTGGCCAGCACGCGTAAAGTTCGCGAATCATAAAAAGCCACAAAAGAATACGCCGCCTAGTCCGGTTCGCCGGCAAAAAAGTTGAACTGCCGGACTTGCGGCGCGGTTCCATTGGATGCGACAAGCTTCCCGCACAGATGTATTACCCCGTTTCCGGGCTGCAGCCCGGAAACGGGGCGGGCAAGAGATGAGTCATGCCACTGCCGCTACTTGACGACCAGTTCGTTTTTCACGCTGAACACATTGGGCAGGCCATTCACGGCCTGGAAGGCCAGTATTTTGTCCATTTTACTGTCCACCACGCCCCACAGCGTCACGTGTCCGTTTTTGACCAGAATGCGGA
>JAKATS010000009.1 GCA_021818645.1 Acidobacteriota bacterium
TCCAGAAACTGCCTGTCCCATAAAGCCAGATTGAGTTGTCCAACCCCATGACCGGCATTGATCCGGCCGGTGCGCTGTTTGCATTTATCGGCGTAAAGGCCGATGCTACAAGTAAGGTTTTTGCGTTCCTGCGCAAATGTGCAGTCGTTCCATTCATCCCGGCCGCAGCAAAATTTGCGTTTCCTCCAGCCGTTCCCCGCCCTGCGTTTAGTCCGCGTGATTCCATTCGCCGGCAGTATTCAAGCCCGAGCGGCTGTGTTTTCCTTTCTCGTCCAGGAGATTTCGCATGATCGTTCAATTCACCTACCAAGTACCAAAAACCGCCGAACTGGAAGACCTGGTCCAGCGCAGCAGCCAGAAGCTGGAACGGGTATTACTATTTTTTGCTCCCGAGCTGGTGCAATTGCATGGCCGGCTGACCCGCAATTCCAGCCGCGAAGGCGTGCACTGCTCGCTTAACCTGCGCCTGCCCACGGGACAGTTCGCCAGCGATACGCATGCCGCCACGGCCCAGGCGGCGCTGCGCGCAGCGCGGACCGATTTATTGGAACAAATTAAAAAACACAAGGAAAAGCTGCGGCTGGAAAGCCGCCCCCGCCGGCCAAGCCGCGAGCTGCCGGCCGAGGCCGCGCCCGCGCCCCAACCCACCCACATGCCGGCTCCGGATTTGAGCCGGTATATCGGCGCCCATTTGCCGGAACTGCGCCGTTTTATCGAACGGCAAATCCATTGGCGGGAAACGATTGGCGCTCTGCGGCCGGGAGAAATGGACGCGCGCGAAGTGCTGGATGAAGCCATCGCTCTCGGCCTTTCCGACCCGGATCGGCGGGCCGAGACCGAACGCGGGCGGTGGTTTCAGCTTCTGGCCTCGGAAGCCATCCGCCAGCTGGCCCGGCAAAATCAGGCCGGAGAATCGGAAGAAGCGGTGGCGCTAGATGCCGTTTCCGAGGCGGACGACGAGGCGGACGACAATGACGAATTTGACGCGGCAGCCGCGCCGTCTTCGCCCCACGGCCAGCCCGATCCCTGGCTGGACGCCAGCAACCCGAACCCGGAAACACTCGCCGCCAACGACGAAATGCTGCGCCAGCTCGCGCAACGAATCGCGGACTGGCCGGCCGAGGAAAAAGAAGACCTGTGGCTGTTTTTACTGGATGGATTTACTCCGGGCGAGCTGGCGCGGCTGAGCCGGCGGCCGCCGGAACGCATACGCCAGAACCTGAGCCAGGCGCGTCAGCGCCTGGAACTGGATCCGAATCTGCCGCAGGATCTGAGGCGGCAGGTACTCAGCCAGTTACCCGGGCAGCGCGGCGCCGCCTAACCCAATCCTGGGCGCGGGCCCCAGCATGGCATGCAAAACCTAAGGGGTTTGCTACCCAGCGCCGAGTCGGCGCTGAAAAGCGCGCGTCCCCCGCGAGCGAATCCGCCGTGATGATTCAGTCAGCCGCCTGCTACCGACGGCATGGGGAAGTACTATATTCTTGAAACCAGCATGATTGCCCGAAGTCATTGCCGGAAGCGAAGGGCGGTTCTTTCCGGCGTCGCGGGGGGATTGTTACTACTGCTGGCCGCCTGTTCCCCGCAACCGATCAAGCCACGGCTGGAAAATCCAGCGGCGCCGCCTACCGTGCAACCCACAAAGGCGCCGGAACCAACCGTCGCGCCGCAAACCGCTTTTCCCGTCACGCACGCGCCGCCGGCAGCCGCGCCGCAGGTGCCGGCCAGCAGTCCATTGGCCGTGATCCTGGCGGCCAGTGCACGGGATTACCGGCAAGGCGAGGCCTATTACCAAGCCGGCGCTCTGGACAGCGCGCGGCGCAAGTTCAACCGCGCCATTGACCGGCTGCTGACTGCGCCCGCCACGGCCGCGGGCGCGCCCGCGCTGCATGCCGCGCTGCGCCACTGGCGGGACCGGATTCACGCCCTGGAAATGCAGGCGCTGGTGGCCGGGGATGGTTTTTCCGCCCAGCCGCCCCGGCCCGCTCCCATAGACCGCATTGCGCCGCTGACTTTTCCCCTTACGCCGGCCATCCGGGCCGAAGTGGAGAAACAGATTCGCGATCGCCGCGGCGATATGCCGCTGCAACTGCGCGGCCCGGTGATTCGCTATATTCATTACCTCACCACCCATGACCGCTCGTATCTGATCCGGAGCTTTGAGCGCGCCGGCCGCTACCGGGCCATGATCGAAAGGATTTTTCACCGGGAAGGCATTCCCCAGGATTTGATTTATCTGGCCCAGGCGGAAAGCGGCTTTCATGTCCGGGCGGTTTCCTATGCCGGAGCGCGGGGCATGTGGCAATTCATGGCCGGGCGGGGCGAAGAATATGGCCTCAAGCGCAACTGGTGGGTGGACGAGCGCCAGGATCCGCTGTTGAGCACGATCGCCGCCGCCCGGCATTTAAAAGACCTGCATCGCCGTTTTGGCGACTGGTACCTGGCCATGGCCGCCTATAACTCCGGCCCGGAAACCGTACTGCAGGCAGTCGCCCGCACCGGGTATGCGGATTTCTGGCAGCTCTACCGGCGGGATGTGCTGCCCAAACAGACCCGCAACTATGTGCCGATCATCCTGGCCATTGCGCTGATCGCCAAAAATCCCGCCGCGTATGGTTTGACCCAACTGCGGCCCGATCCGCCGCTGGCCATGTCCACGGTGCGACTGAATGCCCCCGTGGATCTGCGCCTGGCAGCGGAATGCGCCGATACCAGCGTGGCCGTTCTGCGCCAGTTCAACCCCGATTTACTGCGCTTGACCACGCCCAATCTGCCGAATTTCGCCCTGCACCTGCCGGCGGGCGCGCGCACCCGCTTCTGGGCGGCACTGAGACGGATTCCCTCCGACAAACGAGTGCTGTGGCGCTATCACCGGGTGCGGGCGGGTGAAACCCTGGCCGATGTGGCCCGCCGCTATCATGTCGGCCTGGCTTCGCTGGCGGCCGTGAATGACCGGGTACCCGGCAGGATACTCCCCGCCGGCTTGCGCCTGGTCATTCCCATACGCCGCTGGCAGACCACCCTGGCGGAGGGCATCTATCGCGTGCGGGCGGGCGACAGCCTGTACTGGATCGCCCGCCGCTTTCATCTGCGCGTGGCCGAGTTGCGGCGCTGGAATCATATTTCCGGCAGCGACCTGCAGATCGGCCAGCGCATCTGGCTGCACCCTCGCATGGCCGTTGCCCGGCGCTTCGTCCGTTCCCGCCGGAATGGTCGAGGAGGGCAATTTTATCGGGTTCGCCCGGGTGATTCCCTCAGCCTGGTCGCCCGGCGGGCGGGCTGCACGGTGGCGCAACTGCGGGCCTGGAACGGCCTGCATGGAACCCTGCTGCGGGTAGGCGAAAGGCTGCGGATTCACGCGATTGCGGGCCACAAACTTTCCCGGACTCATGCCCGCCGCCGGCGGGTCGAACGGCGGCAGGAGGGAGCATTTTTCACGATTCGGGTACGGGCCGGCGACTCTTTGAGCCGGATCGCACAGCGGTATCACGTCACCATTCGTCAAATCCGGCTTTGGAACCATTTGCATGGCTCCCTGTTGCGGGAAGGACAAAAATTGCGGCTGGCGCGCCGCCAGGCGGGCTAAGCTACCGGGATAAAAATTAATTTAGCCCGGCAGACTTGACAGTTGCGCGCCTTACGGTTTAAATCCAAGCAGCGGGGGCCGGGCTCGGCTTTCGCGGCCATCTCGCTTTCAGGAATGAGTAACCGGCAAGGAGGAACCATGAGCAGCGACCCCATCCATAAGT
>JAKATS010000018.1 GCA_021818645.1 Acidobacteriota bacterium
TTCATTCTGGTGACCCTCCTGGTTGCCGGCGCTGCCTGGCTCTGGACCCCGCTCGGCGCCTGGGGCGCCGTCCTGCTGGGCCTCATGCTGGCCGGCAATTCTCCCACCGTGGTGGTGCCCTTGACCGCGGGCCTGGGGCTGGAAGCAAAAACCCAGGACATATTGTTTCTCGAATCCGCCTTGGGCGACGTGCTCAGCATCGTGGCCGCGCTGGCGCTGGTCGAATTCCGCAGCCAGGGCCTCGCTCACTGGGCAGTCACCGGACGGAATTTCCTGCTCGGCTTCGGCCTGGCGCTGGCCCTGGGCGCCGCGGCCGCGTTTTTCTGGTCGCTGGCCCTGAACCGCATGCACCGCATGGAAAACGCCATTTTCACCACTCCGGCGTTCGTCTTCATTCTCTACGGCGGCTCGCAATTGCTGCATATCAATGGCGCCATGGCCGCGCTGGCTTTCGGCATCGTGCTCGGCAACCTGGACCGGAAAAAGCCGCTGCTCGTCTCCGGCGTGGTGCCCATCGTCGGCTTGAACGAAACCGAGCGGATTTTCTTTGGCGAAATTATTTTCCTGCTGAAGACCTTCTTTTTCGTCTATATCGGTCTTTCGGTCCAGTTCACCCATCCCGCCTGGGTCGCCATGGGTCTGGTCTTCAGCGGCGTGATTCTGCTGGCCCGCATTCCCGCCGTGCGCCTGACTCTGGCCCGCCGCCTGACCGCTTTCGATGCTGAACATGCGGCGGCGATGATTCCCAAAGGGCTGGCCGCCGCCGTGCTGGCCTCGCTGATGCTGCAGCAGCATGTCCCTCACGCCAATCTGCTGCAGAATGTCACCTATTCCGTCATTCTGTTCAGCATCATCCTGACTTCGGTTCTGGTCTTCCTGCTCTCGCAGTCCACCATCCGCCGCGGCCTGGGCTGGCTGCTCGGGCTCCGCAAAATCAGTCCCGCGGTCCATGAATCAGAACCAGGCTGAACATCAGTGGCTGATTGAACTTGGTGGAATTGATGTTTCTTTTATATCGCTGATTGTGGCCATACCCATTACCATCAGCAGCATGAAAACCCATACCGAATACCTGACCTTCCGCACCCGGAAAAAACGGGAATACATCAATATCACCGGGCAGGTGGCCCAGGCGCTCGAGCGCTCCGGCATACGCGAAGGCATGGCGCTGGTTTCAGCCATGCATATCACCGCCGGCGTCTGGGTCAATGACGCCGAAGATGGGCTGATCGAAGACATGGACGAGTGGCTGGAAAAGCTGGCGCCGTATCGCGAAAATTACCGCCATCATCGCACCGGGGAAACCAACGGCGACGCGCACCTGAAAAGCCTGCTGGTGCATCATGAAGTCATCGTGCCGGTCACCGCCGGCCGGCTCGACTTCGGCCCCTGGCAGCAGATCTACTACGCCGAATTTGACGGCCAGCGCGCCAAACGCGTGGTGATCAAAATCATGGGAGAGTAAAGAAAGCGTGGATTTGGCGCATGGAAGCAGGAAAGCTGGCCCCGCTCTTGTAAATAATGGAATCGTTCCCGGAACCATTAATATGGCTGTATGTTCCAAGCGCATGCATTTTCCGGCGGCCTGACCGGCGTCATCGCCTTTCCGGTCACGCCGTTTACTCCCTCGGGCGAGCTTGATCTGGCTGGGCTGGAGCGCAATCTGACCGCTCTCATGCGGCATCGCTGGGCGGCGATCGTGGCGGCCGGGGGCACGGGCGAGCTCTATTCGCTGGCTCCGGAAGAGCATCGCGAAGTGATAAAGCTGGTGGTGAACCAAGCCGCCGGGCGCGCGCCGGTGGTGGCGGGCGTGGGGTTGAACACGGTTCTGGGCGCGCAGATGGCGCGGCAGGCGGCAGCCGCGGGCGTGGACGCCATTCTGGCTCTGCCCCCCTATTATCCTCACGCCGACGACGAAGGCCTGCTCGAATATTACGCCGCGTTGGGTGCGGCCACGCCCCTGCCGCTGTGGATTTATAGCCGCGACTGGGTCAACCCGGATGCGGACTGGGTGCTGCGGCTGGCCGAACGCGTACCCACGCTCCAGGCTTGGAAAGACGGGCAGGCCGACCTGCGCCGGCTGCAGCGCATTATGCACCGCCTGGGCAGCCGGCTGCTGTGGGTCGGCGGCGCCGGCGATGATGCCGTGCCCGGCTATTATGCGCTCGGCCTCCGGGTATTTACTTCCAGCATCTCAACCGTGGCGCCGCGGCTGGCGCTCCGGCTGCACGAGCTGGCCGCGCGGGGCGATCAGGCGGAATTGCGCCAGCTGCTCGATGAGTTTGTGACGCCCTTATACGTGCTGCGCGCTCGCCGCAAAGGCTATGAAGTCACGGTGATGAAGGCGATGATGCAGGAAGCCGGTCTGGCGGCCGGACCAGTGCGCCCGCCGCTGCCGGTACTGCGCGCCGCCGAACGGGCGGAAGTGGCGGCTCTGGTCAAACACTGGCAGCCGTGGCTGGATCCGGCATGAAATTGAAATCCATCCTGGCTGCATCACTCGGCGCGGGCATCTCAGGGTTCATGAAAATCCCCGGAGGCGATGCCGGCTGGATCTGGCTCGGCGCCGGGCTGGCGCTTGGGGTGGGCGGCGCGGCTTATATCTGGCGGCGCATGCATCCCGGTTATGCCCTGCGCAACCGGGTGGTCGTAATCGCGGGCGGCAGCCGCGGGCTGGGTTTTGCCATCGCCACGGAATGCCTGCGCCAGGGCGCGCGCGTGGCGCTGGCCGGCCATGATGCGGAACGGTTGGCGCAAGCCGAAGCCAGGCTCTCGCGCCTGGGTCAGGTCCGGGTTCACGCCTGCGATCTGCGCGACCCGCAGTCAGCCGCGGCCTTGATCGCCGGCGTGCATGCGGCCTGGGGCGCGGTGGATGTATTGATCAACAACGCCGGCGTGATGATGGTCGGGCCCTGGCAGGCGATGACGGAAGCGGATTTTGCCGAAGCCATGGCGGTGCATTTCTGGTCGCCGCTGTGGCTGACTCAGGCGGTGCTGCCGCAGATGATTGCCCGCGGCGAGGGCCGGATCGTAAATATCGTCTCCATCGGCGGCGTGGTGCCGATGCCGCGCATGCTGCCCTATACCGCCAGCAAATTTGCCCTGGCCGGGCTTTCCGACGCCTGGGCGGCGGAACTGCGCGGCACGGGCGTGCGCGTGACCTCGGTTTTTCCCTGGCTGATGCGCACCGGCTCGCAGACCGGCGCCCGGTTCAAAGGCGACGCGCCGGCCGAGTTTGCCTGGTTTGCATTGGGCGCGCTACCCGGCGTGTCGCAGTCGGCGCGCGGCGCAGCCCGCGGTATCGTGCGGGCCATGCGCCGCGGCCAGAGCCGGCTGGTGCTGACCTTGCCTGCCAATGCCGCGGCTCTGGCCCGGGGCATTGCGCCGGGAATGGTGAATCGCGGCCTGGCGGTGATGCATGCCCTGCTGCCGCAGGATGCGGGCGCCGATCAGGCGCCCCGCAGCGGCGCGGATAGCTTCAATGCTTGGACGCGGCGCTGGCTGCAGCCGGCGATCGCGCGGGCGCAGGCGGAACTGAATCAGTCGGCATCTTCTGATGCCAGAAACGAAGCCGAGCCGATGACCTCCGCCGCCGATACGAAAACCGGGTAAGCCGGAAACTTTTAATTGTCGTTTTCCGGCGCCTCGGGGGTTTCCGTCTGGGAAACGTCACCGGCATAGAGCTGGAAGCTGCCCTGGGAATTGACCAGCAAGTAGCCGTGTACGTCGA
>JAKATS010000099.1 GCA_021818645.1 Acidobacteriota bacterium
CGCCATGGGCGTGCTCTACCTCGATGGCCATGCCGCTGCCCGGGATTTTTCCCAGCTCAATCACGAGCTTCTGCGCGCCATCGCCACGGAGGCCGCCAGCCTGGTCGAGCATGCCCGGCTGGCCCGAACCGAGCACGAAACCCGCCGCTGGCAGCAGGAGCTGGCCATTGCGGCCGCCATTCAGCAGCGCCTGATGCCGGCTGAATTGCCCACCCTGGGCCATGCCGAAGTCGAAGCCTCCAGCGTGGCCTGCCAGCAGGTGGGTGGCGACTTTTATGATGTATTGTCCACTCCTGCCGGCGCCTATGCGGTGCTGGTGGATGTCGCCGGCAAAGGCATTGCGGCCGCCATCCTGGCCTCAACCCTGCAGGGCATGATCTATTCCCAACTGCTGATTGACACCCCGCTAGCGGCCATTGCCGAATCCGCCAACCAGTTTTTATGCCAGCGTGTGGGAGGAGAAAAATACGCCACCGGCGTTCTGGTCTGCCTGCGCCCCGATGGCCGGCTCGAATACGTGAACTGCGGCCATGTGCCGCCCCTGATAGCCCGGCAGGGGCGGATTGAACGTCTGGGCGAAGGCGGGTTTCCCATTGGCTTGATTCCGCATGCCCAATACCAGACCGGCACGCTGCGGCTGGAGCCGGGCGATCGGCTGGTGCTGGTGACCGATGGAGTTACCGAAGTGGAAAATCCGGAGCGGGAGTTTTATGGCGAAGAACGCCTGGAACAAGCCGTCGCCGCCGGCGCCTCGCTGCGCGATTTGCGGCTGGCGGTGGATCAGTTCCGCGGTCCCGCGCCCATGGGTGATGATTGCACTTTGCTCGAACTGCGCTGCCGCTCGCTTTAATGGTTCAGCGCGGGAAGCAGCTCACGCGCCGCCCACAGCATTGAAAACTGTCCGTGTAAATTGCCGGTCTGTTTGGGGCGGCTGAGATAATACGCCGGGGTGTTGGCATGTTCGGTGAGAATGCAAACATCGCGGATATTGGCTCGCGCGTCCAGATGACGGCAGAGTGCCCGCCAGCCCCGGCGTACCGCGCGGCGATACGGCCTGCCGTGAATCCAGCCGTGGCGCAATCCGGCGGCCAGCGCATAGGTAAACATGCCGGTGGCGGAAGACTCTTTCCATGCTTTCGGATCGTTCACTACCTGCCGCCACATGCCATCGCGCGCCTGATCGCGCACCAGTCCCGCCATCATCTTCTTATAGCTGGCCCGTATGCGGCCATATCCCGAAGTAGTTGCGGGTAAATCAGCCAGCACTTCGGTCATGGCGCTGGCCATCCAGCCGTCGCCCCGGCCCCATTCAATATGGGCTCTCCGGCCGTGCCAGAAAAGTCCGTCAGGGCGCTGGAATTTTCTGATATAGAGCAGCAGTTCCCGTACGCTCCGGCGGGCGTAGCGCGCCTGATGGGTCGCTTGCCAGGCATGGGCCTGCACCACGCTGAGTTTATAGGCCGCGTCCAGATAATATTTGGTTTCCGGGCTGAGCCGGCCGGCGATGGGATGGTTCCACTGGGCCCGGGCATAACTCAATCCGAGCCGGCGATAAGCCCGCCGATGGCTGATTTGATAAATTTCCAGCGGCAGCAGTCCAAATATGCTGGCATCCACCTGGCGCGACCCCGGCCGCAATTTGCGCCCAGCCGGAGTCACGATGACCTGATAACGTCGCTCTACCGCCGCCAGCAGCCGCCGGTCGTGGATGGCATGTGCGAAGCGCTCCGCGGCATAACCGGCGCAGCTTTCCATGTAGGAAAAACCATGGTCGAGGGCAAAATGCCTTCGCGCCAGCAGATTGCGCACCAGCCGGATGCCCACCCCCCGTGGTTGTTCGGCCGCAGGCAGTTGGTGCAATAAAAAATGCTTGCTGCCTCCGCTGGTTCCGGTGCGGGTGTGTCCAGGCAAACCCGGTAGATGCCAGGCGAAAATCAACGCCAGCCATGCGGCAGGTTGTGGAAGTGTTCTCATATTGTGACCAGGTGGGACGAGAAGGATTGTATCTGAAATTTCATGAATCTATTGCCGGCCACCCTCCCCCAATGGGGGATGGCATTCTGCCGGCGGGTAAGTGCATGCTTGCCGCATGTGCCATCTCCGGGGATATGATTGGCGCTGGACCGTCTGGGTCGCCGCATTTTCCTGCGCGGCCTGGGGACAGACGCGAAAACGCTCTGAACCCTGCAGGCTCACCAACCGCATGGTGGAAGGTTGGGCCCGACGCGGGCTGGCGCCGGCTGCCATCACCGCGCGCATTGATTCTGCCGCTACGGTGCATTTCGATCTGAGCACGCGGGCGTTGATTCATTTACAGCGCATGGGCGTGCCGGCAGACGTGATGGCGGCAATGATCCGGCGGCAGGCCGTGTTGCAAATTCAATCCGCGCGTCGCCGGCAAACGCGCCGGCAGCAGCAGTTGCTGCTGCAGCAGCGCCGCGCACGGGCTGCGGCGCGCGCCCGCCGGCGAACGTTCCGGGCTCAAAAGCGCGAACTGGCTCGTTTCGGCGCGCTGGGCTCGCCTTTGCATTCACAATTTCGGGTCAGGCTCGTGTCGCGGCTGGCCTGGATTCAAGCGCGGGATGCGGCGGGAAACGGCCTCGGGGTAAAAATGGGCTTCTTGCTTGGCGTCAGCGAGATTGCGGCTCCGGCAACTCAATCACCGCCCGCCATGGTTCGTATCCGGCTTGGGCATCATGAGGTTTACTCGCGCGCCCGGCTGCTGGCATGGCATCGCCGGGCCGGCGTAATGCTGTTCAAACTCCCGGCCCGGACGCCGCCCGGCCTGGCGGCTGAACGGTTCCGTCAATCTTTGCCGCGCAGTTGGCGCCCGCGCCCCGGCGCTACCGTTTACTGGGTGATGAGCCGTTCCGTGCATCAAGCCACTTCCGCGCTCCAGCTGCGCCGCGGTGTGCTGCTCCATGCCCATGCGCCAGGAGCAGGCGGTGCCATGATTCATTCCAGCATCTTGGCCGGTTCCAGCGCCGGGCGGGATGGTGCGCCGGTCTTTGACCAGCGTGGCATCTGGATTGGCATGCTGCTCGGCTGCCAACCGGCTGGTGCGGAAAACGATCTCTGCCGGATGCGGCCGGCTCGGACCATCCTGGAGTTATCCATCAACCGCCGGGCCGCGCTTCTGGCTGCTTATCGCGAATCCACGCCGGACCGTATCTATATCGAGGATCAGACCGGCCATCATTACGGCCGCCGGCTCCAGTCCGAGCTGGCGCGCCAGGGGTGGAAATTTACCTCCCGGGTCCGACGGTCCCATTTTTATATGCGGCTGGATTTGACGCGAAGGGGACGTCAGCGCTGGGAAACCCTGCAGGTCTATCGGGTGGCTGCACGCCATTTGCGGCTGGTCTGGAGCGGAGCGGAACGTATCGTGCTGTTCCGCCGCAGCGCCGCCCGCCGCCTGGCCGGCGATTGGCTGCACGACCGCATCTCCACTGCCGTTACCAACCCGGCCGCGCGCGGGCCTTATAAAAAAAAAGCGGACCTTCTTTTGAAGGTCCGCCATCTGAAACCATAATTCCGGGTAGGATTTTACTTTTTGCCCGGAGCGATGGAATCCTTCACTGCTTTGGCGACGCGGAATTTCACCACGGTTTTAGCCGCGATTTTAATCGTTTCGCCGGTTTGCGGGTTGCGTCCCAGGCGGGCTTTGCGCTGTTGTTTGACCAGCTTGCCCAATCCGGGAAGGGTGAATACA
>JAKATS010000212.1 GCA_021818645.1 Acidobacteriota bacterium
CGGAGAGGAAAGGAGGTCGCGGAGAATCGCCAGAGCCATTGTCCGGGCGCGGCCGCTGCACTCCACCAGGCAACTGGCGGATGTGATAGCGGCCGCGGCCCGGCCAATGAAAACCTCCCGGCTCCCGCAGGGACGGGCCGGCAAGCTGCTGCACCCCGCGACGCGCACCTTTCAAGCCCTGCGCATCGTCGTCAACTCCGAATTGGACGATTTGGCCGCATTTCTGCGCGAACTGCCCGCCAACCTGCGTCCTGGCGGACGCGCGGTGGTGATCGCCTTTCATTCGCTGGAAGACCGGCCGGTGAAGGAAGCCTTGCGCGCCGGCGCGCAAGCCGGCCACTGGCGGCTGTTGACGCCGCATGTGGTTCGCCCCGGGGCGGAGGAGCTCGCCCGCAATATGCGGGCGCGCAGCGCCCGGCTGCGGGCGGTGGAACGACTGGAATGAGACAGCAAACGGTGGTGGCCAATGCAAACGACTCTCTACTTTGTCCAGCAAATTGATAATTCCCGCCTGCGGCGTATCGCCGACCCCCGCCGTTCCCGCGAATTGCTGGCGCTGGCCGCCTGCGCCACGCTCGTCATTCTTTTGTCCCTGGGCTACGGCTGGCAGAGATTTCAGATTGTGCATCTGGGCTATTCGATCGCCCGCCTGGATCAACAGGCGCAGAATCTGCGCAGCTGGAACCAGGGATTGCGGCTGGAACAGGCTTCCCTGCGCGATCCGATGCGGGTTTACACGGTAGCCCGGCAGGAACTGGGGCTGGCTTCGCCGCAACCCGGCCAGGTGTTGCCGCTGGAGCCGGCCGGCGGAACGGCAACGCCGGTTCTGGCTGAATTCCGCTTGCCCAACCCGCCCATTCACCGCCATCTGGGCGCCGGCGGCCAGTAAAAATCCAACCCATTTATGGCGGCTATCGGCTCTCGGCGGCGGATATATTTTCTGCATGGTCTGTTGCTGCTCTGGGGCGGCGTCATCTGGGTACGCCTGTTCCGGCTGCAGGTGCTGGATTATTCCCATTTGCGCCGGTGGGCGCGCAATCAGCAATCGCGCCTGATCCGGGTGCGGCCGCGGCGGGGCGTGATCTATGACCGCCGGCTGCATCCGCTGGCGCTCAGCCTGCCGGTGGAATCGGTATTTGCAGTGCCCGGGCGGGTGATCCATCCCCTGGCCGAATCCCGGAAATTGGCCGCGATTCTGCAGGTATCCGCGGCCGGGCTGCGGCGCCGCTGGCGCATGGGGGGGGATTTCTGCTGGGTGGCGCGGCAAATACCCGCGGCTCAATCGAACCAGATTCGCGCCCTGCATCTGCCCGGCATCGAGTTCGAAGCCGAGAACCGCCGGTTTTATCCCAAGGGCCGCCTGGCGGGGCAGGTGCTGGGCTATGTGGGCCTCGACGGCAATGGCCTGGGCGGGCTCGAATACAGCCTCAACCGCAATCTGGCGGGGAAAACCGGGCGCGAGCTGGTGGAAGTTGATGCGCATGGGCGGGTCGCCAACATCGTGGAACGTCCGCCGCGCGAGGGGGAAAGCTATGTACTCACCCTGGATCAATACGTACAGTACATCGCGCAAAAAGAGCTGGACCATGAAATGCGCCTCAGTCATGCGCGCCGCGGCACGGTGGTAGTCGAGCGCCGCGATGGCGCGCTGCTGGCGCTGGCCAGCGCGCCCAGTTTCAACCCCAATCACTTTGCCCGCGCCTCGGCCCGGGCCTTGCAGGATGGGGTGGTCAGCGACGTCTATGAGCCCGGCTCGGTATTTAAACTGGTGACCCTGTCGGCGGCATTGCAACAGGGACTGGCCAACCCGCAGACGATGGTGAACTGCCAGATGGGCTCGATCAAAGTGGGCGGGGTCACGATCTATGACCACGCCAAATTCGGCCTGCTGAGCGTGACGCAGATTCTGGCCGAATCGAGCGACGTGGGCGCGATCAAAATGGGTCTGCGGCTGGGGCCGCGGCGGTTGTACCGGTATATCCGCGCCTACGGCTTCGGCCGGCGGGTCGGGGTCGGGCTGCCCGGCGAATCGGCCGGCATTCTGCGCCCGCCGAGCCAATGGAGCGGCATGTCCATCGGTTCGCTGAGCATGGGCCAGGAAATCGCGGTCACTCCACTGCAGGTGGCGGCCATGATCACAACGGTGGCGGACGGAGGGCTGTACCGGCGTCCCCAACTGATTCGCGATCGCTTTTATGGCGAACCGCCGGCGGTCTTGCCGCGCTTTCAGCCTTCTCCGGCCCGGCGGGTGATCAGCGCGCGGGTTTCGGCGGAAATGCGCGCCATGATGGGCCAGGTCATCAATCCACTGCCGGCAACCGGCTGGGAAGCGCGCCTGAATGGCTACAGCGTGGGCGGGAAAACCGGGACCGCGCAAATGGTACTGCCCGGCACCCACGCATACGCGGCCCACAGCTATGTGGCATCGTTTGGCGGCGTGGTGCCGTTGAGCAAGCCGGAAATCACCATACTGGTGGTGCTGGATGATCCGATCGGGTTGCATGACGGCGGCACGGTGGCCGCGCCGGTATTCCGCCGCATTGCCGAGCGGATTCTGCCCTATCTGGGTATTCCGCATGATGAACCGTTCAGTCTTCCCGCTGCCCGAACGGGATATGAGTTAAGCCAGGCAGGCAAGGGAATGCCGGCGAACCCGGTGCGGCCGCCCGACATTTTTGCCCGGGAGGCCCAGGCAGCGCTGCCGGCCCGCGGGCGGGCAGCGCAGAATGCGCCGTCCAGTTCCACGGTGGTGGTGGACTACAGCGGCGGTCCTGCCCTGCCGAATTTTGCCGGCCAGACGGTGGGCCAAGTAGCGGCCTACTGCGCCCGGCACAATCTGGCGCCGCGGCTGTATGGCAGCGGGCTGGCCCGGGCGCAGTCTCCGGCGGCCGGCTCCCATCTGATGCCCGGCGAACGCGTCCTGGTCGAGTTCAGCCGCCAGCTCCGGCCGCATGCAGCCATACCGGCGGGGCATACGGGCGGCTGATATACTGACATCAACTGGCGCAGCGCATGAAAAAGATAGTTTCCCTGCTAACCATTCCACTGTTTCTGGGGTTGTGCGCCTGGGTAGGCGGCACGGTCGGCCCCCAACTGGCTTCCGGGCAGAGGCGAAGCCAGGGTCATTCCGTGCACCGCGATCTGCGCCGATTCGCCGAGGTGTACAGCATCGTTGCGCAGAACTATGCCGGCCCGGTCCAGCCCTCGCGCGCCATTTTTGACGGCGCCATACCGGGGATGCTGCGCACGCTCGATCCCCATTCCACCTTTTTCGGCCCGCGCGAATTTGCCCGGATGGAAGAAGAGCAAAGCTCGCATTATTACGGCGTGGGCATGGAGATCCGCGGCCAAGGCAGCCACACCGTCATCTGGCTTCCCTTTGTCGGCTCGCCGGCCTATCGCGCGGGGCTGCGTCCCGGCGATGTGATCGTGGGCATTAATGGCAAATCGGCGGTAGGCCTCAACACCAATCAGATCGCCGATCTACTGAAAGGCCCGAAAGGGACGGTGGTGCGCATCGCGGTGATGCGGGAAGGCCATGCCCATCCGCTGGTATTCAGCGTCACCCGCGCGGCGGTGCATGACAGCACGGTGACCTGCGCCTTTCAACTGGCTCCCGGCATCGGCTTCATTCATCTGGGCAACGGCACCTCCGGTTTTTCCGCCAGCACCCATCGCGATATGGTCAAGGCCCTGCGCGAGCTGGGCGGG
>JAKATS010000127.1 GCA_021818645.1 Acidobacteriota bacterium
CTCGTGGGCCAAGGCTTCGACATGGGGGGCAATCATGCGGCAGGGACCGCACCAGGGCGCCCAGAAATCCACCAGCACGGGCACGGAAGCCTTCAAGACTTCGGTTTCAAAGTTGGCATCGGTGATCTGCTGAATGTTTTCCGCCATGGCATTGCCGCTCCTTTCGGCATTCATGCTTGTACCTTCCTATTGTAACCCTTCTATACCCATGGACATGGCGGGGGAAGAACCGCGAACCATGTAAAATTCGCCAACCCAACCATGGGATTCACAGCACTGGTAAAAAGTTCGTTCCGGATGACGGCACCGGATGGCTGATACAGGCTAAGACACTGGATTTTAAAGCTTTAGGTGAATGGCAGGGGTATTGCAACTGAATAACTGCCGGAAACCGGAATTGCGGCTCTACGGCTGATCCAGACATGAGGAGAACACCCATGCTACATGCCGGTCATTTGCGAAGGCGGTTCATTGGCTTTACAGCGCTGCTATGGGCGGCTCTGGCGGCTGCCCAGCCTTTATGCGGGCAGCAAGTCATCCCGCAATCCCAGCCCTTGGCACATGAGAAACATGTGCCCATTTACCGGCTGGAAGTTGTGGGGCGAACGATTCCAGCCATGAATTACCTGGTGCGGGCGACGCCAACGCATCTGCTGTTTCAAGGCACGCCGCTGGCGGCCACCGCACGGGGCAAGGCCAGCATATATATGCGCAACGGCGTGACGCATATCACGGCGCGGTTTTGGGGACTGGTTCCGGCCAACGAGCTGGGGCCGCTGGATATGACCTATGTGCTGTGGGCCATTACCCCTTCCGGCGTGCCGCACAACCTGGGCGAAGTGGAGCTGCTGCACGGCGTGGCCCGCCTGCGGACCGCGACTAATCTGCAGGCCTTTGGCCTGCTGGTGACGGCCGAACCGGATTTCGCGGTGAGCCGCCCGAGCAATACGGTGGTGCTGCAAAATGCGCCTTCCGTGCGCACCACCGGAGCCGAGGAACAGGTGCGCGCGCATTATCATTTATTGCGCCGGGCCCATTACCTGCGCAACCTAGGCGGGCAGCCGCCGGCCATACCGGTTTCCCTGGCGGCGCCATTGGACTACTTTGAAGCGGAAAACGCCCTGCGGATTGCACGCTGGGCGGGCGCGCCGCACTACGCGCATTCGCTGTACGCCAAAGCCGAAGCGGAATTTAATCAATCGAAGCTGTATCTGATCCACCGCGCCGGCCTGCGACCGACAGGCATGATGGCGCGCGCCGCCGTGCAAACCGCCGAAGATGCGCGCCTGCTGAGCCTGCGGCGGCAGCGGCAGCGCCAGCGGCAGCGGAAGGTGCAGCAGCAACAGTCCGCCTTACGCGCCGCCCAGCGGAAGAGCCGGGAAGCGGTCCGCCGCGCCCGCGCCGCCGCAGTGCGCGCGGCCCGAGCCAAGAGCAAGATCGTCGAGGTGCGGTATCAAAAGGCGCGGCTACGGGCCCGCCTGCGGCGGCAACTGCAAATGATTATGACCACGCGGGCGACCGCACAAGGCCTGATCATGAACATGCCCGGGCTGCTTTTCACTTCCGGCTCGGCGCGGCTGACCCCCGCGGCCAAAATCAAACTGGCCAAGGTCGCGGGCGCACTCGCCAGCCATCCCGACCTGTGGCTGACCATTCGCGGCTATACGGATGATTCGGGCTCTCCGGAAATGAACCGGCGCTTATCGTTTGACCGCGCGGCAGCGGTGCAGGAATTCCTGATCCAGCAAGGAGTTTCCCCGGCCCGCATTCAGGCGCGCGGAGAAGGCGACGCCGACCCCATTGCCTCCAACCTGACCGCCAGCGGCCGGGCGCAGAACCGGCGGGTGGAAATCATGGTGAGCGGCGGAATGCTGACGAGAGAAATCGCCGGGCAATAACAAAACATTTATAAAAATACCCGCCAGGAAAGTATCCTTTCCCGGCGGGTATTCATTGCAGATGCAATTTTTTTAAAAGATTAATGATGGCGGCGCGCAGTGGGCGGCAGGATGCCATTCAGGCGCAGATAATAGGCCGCGATGGCATAGTGATCGGTCCAATCGTTCGTCATCACGATCAGGCCGCCGCCGCGGGACATGGAATGCGGGCCAAACAGATGAACCGGATTGCCCAGCCCCTGATCGGTCGCATGGGCAAAACGCGCTTCACAGTAAGCGTAGGAAGCCTGCAGGCGCTTCACTAACACCGACTTGGCGGGCCGGCCGGCCATGACGCCATGCGCGGCTTTGGGCATGGGCGCGCCGGTCAATTTGGAACAGAAGAAATAATTCGACATGGTAGCGTGCTTGATCAAATGCCGGAAGGTCATCTGCGGCGGCGTGGGCTTATAGCCGTATTTTGAAGCCGGCATCAGTTTGGCGGCCGCGATCATGTGCCGGGCGCTGTTATGCAGCACCATGCGCACGGTGCCGGTAATCGGGTTGGAGATGGTTTGACCGAGGGCAAACGGTGCGAGACAGGCCAAGCCCAGACCAGCCAGTAAGATTCGAAATTTCATGTCAGGTCCTCACAGATTTGAACTTGGGTCATGCCGGGCATGACGTTGGAGTTATTATACGCGTCCGATGCCATACCACTTAATGCAATTGGATGCCGGCGGCTTGTAATTTCCCAAAATAGTTCTGCGCGCGAGTCACATCGGCGGAGATTTGCGAACGCAGTGCGCCGGGTGAGGGGAATTTATGTTCGGGACGGAGAAAGTATAAAAATTCGAGGGTTAATTCTTCAGGCGCGGAAGATAACGGCGCGTGATGGCCGGGCAGAAGATAGGTTTCCACCGTAAGCGCGCCGCCGGCATCGGCGAAGCTGGGACGAATGCCGATGTTGGTTAATGCCGGCCAGGCGCGGTTTGCAATCGAGGCGTAGCAAATATAGACGCCGCGGCCGGGCAGAGCCTGTTCGGGATGGAATTGCAGGTTCAGGGTAGGGGCGGTGAGACGCCGGCCGACTCCGCGGCCACCCACCACGGGACCCTGGAGGCGATAGGCATAGCCGAGCATGCGGTTGGCGCGGGAGATATTGCCCGCGGCCAGAAACTGCCGGATCTGCGTGCTGGAGACGATTTGCCCGCGCAGCCGGATGGAGGGGTGAATCCGCAGATCAAAGCCGAGTTCCGGGGCCCAGCGGCGCAGATCGGCGACCTGGCCGGACTGCCGGGCGCCAAAGCGAAAATCATCGCCTTCGTGAAGGCTGACCATGCCCAGGCGGCGCAACAGCAAATTCTGGACAAATTCCCGGGGCGGCATGGCCGCCAAACCAGCGGTGAAAGGCAGAATTAAAAGCCAATCGAGGCCGGCGGCGGCCAGGCGGGCGATTTTATCGGATTCGGTGGACAGCAGGGCGGGCGCGGAGTCCGGGTGCAGCAGGCGGGCGGGATGCGGAGTGAATGTCAAGGCCGCGGCCTGGAGGCCGCGGGCGCGGGCCTCGGCCACGACCGCGTCGAGAATGCAGCGATGCGCGATGTGCACGCCGTCAAAGTTGCCCACGCTCATGACGCGAGAGCCGACAGGAATCGCTTCCATGGCGCGAAAGACTTGCATGCGGATCAATCGGCGGGCGACAGGTCGAGATCAAGCTGCAGGCCGTCATAAGCCAGCTCCACGCCGGGCGGCAGTTCGGCGCTGGTCGAGACGTGGCCCAGCTCATGGCAGATATGGGTGAAATACGTACGCCGCGGCTGG
>JAKATS010000090.1 GCA_021818645.1 Acidobacteriota bacterium
AATCGCCTTGGTCAGGGCGCGGGGAAATTCCGTCTTGGCGGTGGCCAGCGCCTGCCGCCGCACCAGCTTGTGGCCGGCGATGCGCAGCAGCCGGTAATAGCGCAGTTGGCCCACAATCGCCGATTCGGGCAGCATCGAGTAGCCAAACCCCGCTTCCACCAGCCCCTTGATCGCTTCGGTATCGTCGGCTTCCATCACCACCCGCGGCGGCACGCCCAGGCCGCCAAAAAATTTCTCGATCATGGTCCGCATGTTGCTGTGCCGCGGATAGACCACAAACGGCACGCTGGCCAGCGCCGCCGGCGCGATCTGGCCTATCGTCTGGTTCGCGCACCGGCTGCTGGCTGGCTGCAGCACCAGCAGTTCTTCATCAAATAACGGCGTCACCTGAATTCCCGGCTCTTCATACGGCAGCGAAATCAGCCCCAGATCGAACCGGCGGTCGAGCAATCCGGAAACGATCTCTTCCGTCGGCGCTACCTTGACCTCGATCTGCGCCTGGGGATATTGCTGGCGAATCTGCCGCAGCGCCGGCCCCAGCCGGTAAATCAGCGTGGTGGCCCCGGTGGCGAAGCGGAACGGCCGCGGGTCGGAGGCCGGTTGGTTGGCGAACTCCTGCTCGATCTGCCGCACCCGCGTGATCACCCCGCGCGCGTACTCGGCCAGCCGCAGCGCCGCCGGGGTGGGCGCCAGCGCGCGGCCCGAGCGCACAAACAGCTCCGTGCCCAGCTCCTCCGCCAGATGGTGCATCTGCTGGCTCACTGCCCCCGGCGACAGATAGACCCTCCCCGCCGCCCGGGTCACGCTCGAGGAATCCATCACCGCCAGAAAAAGTTCAAGTTGCCGCAATTCCATACGTTGGCAGTATGGCGCACTTTTTCGCCCAATAGCCATTCTGTTTTCGGTTGTAGCTTAAGACCCATGTCTGCCCTGTCCCGGCGTCATATAGTGGAATGATGAAAGCCATAGCCGTAGTCCCCGGCGTTGCCGGCAGTCAGCTCGTCGAGCGCCCCGAACCCTCCCTCACCGCTCCCGATCAGGTCAAGTTGAAAGTGCTCCGCGTCGGCATCTGCGGCACCGACCGCGAAGAGGTGGCCGGCGGCCGCGCCCTGCTCCCGGCCGGGCAAAAAGACCTGGTCATCGGCCACGAAATGCTGGGCCAGGTGGTGGAAACCGGCCGCGCCGTCACCCGCGTCAAACCCGGCGATCTGGCCGTCTTCACCGTCCGCCGCGGCTGCGGCGAGTGCGCCTCCTGCGCCATGCACCGCGCCGATATGTGCGAAACCGGACATTATAAGGAGCGCGGCATCTGGGGCCTCGACGGCTATCAGGCCGAGTTCGTGCTTGATACCGAAGCCCACTTGGTCCCGGTCCCGGCACTGTTGGCGGAGGTCGGGGTTCTGATTGAGCCTTTGACCATCGTGGAAAAGGCCATTTCCGAGGCCCTGCGCTGGCAGTTGTTGCGCCGTCCTGATGCCGCCGTTGCGCCTGACTGGATCGTGGGCCGCCGCTGTCTGGTCGCCGGCCTGGGCCCGGTCGGCCTGCTCGCTGCGCTGGTCCTGCGCCTGCGCGGCGCTCAGGTCTTCGGCCTCGATATCGCCGATCCCGCCAGCCCGCGGCCGCAATGGCTCGTCGCCCTCGGCGGCCATTATGTGGATGGGCGCTCCCTGGCTCCCGGCCAGCTCGGTCAGGCCGCCGGCAGCATGGATCTGATCGTCGAAGCGGCCGGCATTCCCAGCCTCGAGTTCAATCTCTTCGACGCGCTGGCCTTCAACGGCGTTTACGTGCTCACCGGCATTCCCGGCGGCGACCGTCCCCTGGCCGTGGATGCAGGCCGCATCGTGCGCCATCTGGTGCTGCACAATCTGGCCCTGCTGGGCAGCGTCAACGCCGCCCGCGGCCATTTTCAGATGGCGGTGGACGATCTGCTCGCGGCCCACTTGCGCTGGCCCGGCAAAGTCGCCGAGCTGATCACCCACCATCACCCCCTGGCCCAGTTCCAGGCTCCCCTGGCGCAAATCACCCCCGGCGCCATCAAGGAAGTCATCGAGTGGCAATGAAATGCCCCGTCCCGCGCGGCGTGTTCGGCTGGGGACTCCGTTCCCGGAGCCAGCATCGGGGATGATGATGAGCATCGTTCGTGCTTTTCGGCGTTATGTTTTCTGGGTAGCTGTTCTCTCTATATTCTCTGGATTAACTCCATGTCTATTTGCTGCCAGGCAGGCTCGAATTGTCAGGCATCCGGGCCGGACCCATGAGTTGTTGCAGCGCCTCAACCGATTACTGGATCATTTGGCGAAATTTTCGGCTACGCGCGAAGCGGACGATCTTCCGTATAATGTGCCTGCTGTTGTTCGTCCCCAATTGACTGATGTCAAACACTTGCTGTTGCAATTGATCCAAATGGATCTGGCGCAGGGGCATGAACCTGATACATTGCTTAAGCATTTACGGATGCAGATTGCGCGTGCTTCGGCTGGAATTGCTGAACCGAAGTGCGGTTTACATGGTTTCTGCAGCTATTATGGCAGGTTGGTCACCCTCCGGGTGGAGCGTCCCAGGGAACATCCTGATCTGCTTGCCGTCATCACGGGGCTCGATCTTTTCTGCGGGCAGGATGAATCTCTTTATCTTTTCCGGAGACGGAATTCCGGCGTTTGGCGTTTGCTGCTGGCAGACGAAGTAAATGGATTTAAAGCGGTCAGTCATGCGCGGGAAAATTTAAAGTTCGCAATTTCTCCTCCTGTTCGCCCTCATCATTGGTTCCTCGTGATCACGGCGACTCCGCCATGGTGCACCTCGGTCTGGAGTGCTCTCAATGCATGGGTATTTGTCCCTGATCCCGGGCGATCCAGGTTGAAACTGGTTGAGCACCGGCGAATTGGCATCAATCGTGATTATGGTTACGTTCTTAAAGTGGCGCCGGGCGGATTCGCTCTGGGATATCTCACAACAGCGGCTCTGGATTTTTCAGACCTTTTCGTGCGTCCCGGCTTGGCGGTTTATAAACGTAAGTGCAGTCATGACAAACTGCGTTGCAGCTTGCTCCGTCTGCCATATTTCAGCAATAACCCAATCGGATTCCTCTCCGCATGGGCAGATAGAAAATGGAGTCAGGTTCATTCCTGGAATGGATCGGTTGCCGGGCTTCGCTCCGCGCACAAAAAGATCCTTCAATTGGGTGCTATGGATACCATGGAATCGAGTCTGAAGCACTATCGTGCATGTAAGTTATCCGGGATTGCGTCCCCTCAATGGCAGGTTCAACTTCGTTTTATCAATCTGCATGATGTGTTGGTCTGGCAGCGTTATTTCAGCATTCGTCAAATTGGCGTTGATCAATTCGCCATTGACGGTATCAGTAAAAATTCATTCCCTGGGTGTGCGCAGGGTGTTCGTGTAACCATGGCATCGAAACCATCACTGCCCACTCTGGATTCAGTCATGCAGGCTGCGGGTCTTGACCATTAACAATGAAATGACCCATTCCGCAGGCATGGGTCCTTATACAAGCCCGGCGTTGGGGCAAAGCCCCAGGGCGCGCTGTTGTAGAGCGAAAACCCTGTAGTGTTTCAACCCTCCGTTAAAATCGAGGCCTCTTCCACTACATGCCGTTTTTTGTCACTGTTCTATCTCGTTGCAAATCCAGCCATTTAGCCTGAATTATCATGTAATTATCATAAAATAATCATAAAA
>JAKATS010000164.1 GCA_021818645.1 Acidobacteriota bacterium
GATTTAATAGTGGCGCCAGATTGGCAACGGTATTTTCATGCACTTTCCAGGCGGCGGCGGGGCTGCTATTGGCGTGATGTGCCCCCAGACGACAGTTCGCCAGACGGCGCAAGGGGCTGGAGGCGGGCAGGGGCTCGACTTCAAAGACGTCGAGGGCGGCGCCGGCCAGGCGGCCTGCGGCGAGGGCTGCGGCCAGCGCCGCTTCCTCAACCAGCGGGCCGCGGGCGGTATTGATCAAATAGGCGGTTGGCCGCAGCAGCGCCAGCCGTTCGGCGTTGATGAGCTGATGGGTTTCTGACGAGAGGGTCAGGTGCAGGGATATGTAATCGGAGGAACGCAGCAACTCCTCCAAGCCGACCATGCGGGTAGCGGTGTCACGAAGAAAATCCGGAGGCACGGGATAGCTATCGAAGCCCAACACCGTCATGCCAAAGGCGCGGGCGCGGCGAATGACCGCGCGGCCGCAGTTGCCCACGCCGATGACGCCGAGGGTGGACTCGCCCAGAGTGGTAAGCTGCGTCTTGGGCCAGGCTCCGGAACGGACGCCGGCATCCAGCCGGTCGGGCTGGCGCGCGGTCAGCAGCATGTAAGCCAGCACGGTGTCGGCGACAGGCTCGCTGAAGGCATTGGGAGTATTGCAGAGCGTGACGCCGCGCCGCCGGCAAGCCTCCTGATCAATGGAGTCGATGCCGGTGCCCCATTTGGAGATAACCCGCAAGCGTGGAAAAGCCGCGAGCACGCGATCGGTGATGCGATCATCGCCGCAGATGAGCCCATCCATATCCACCAGCAGCGCCAGCAACTGCTCCTCCTCCAGGCGCTCCTGAACCGGGGCCACAATCATTTCACAGCCGGCCTCGGCGAGGCGGCCGCGATACCAGTCCAGCGCAGGCATAGCGTAGGGCGCCGAGACAAGCACTCTCCATTTGGGTTTCATATAAACATCCGGGCAGGGCAGGCAAAAACTCAGGACCGATAACGGGCCAGCAGCGGATCGGATTGCAGCAAAGCTTCGACGCGGATGCGATCCGCAGGGGTATCCACAGCATAACTTTCGGCGTCGGAGGGCACCATGCGGACGCCGCGGCCGTGCTCAAGCAGGCGCAGCATGTCGATGGATTCAGCGATTTCCAGAGGAGTGGGCGGCAGGCGGGCATAGGCCAGCAGACATTCGCGGCGGAAGGGAATGATGCAGACCTGTTTCCAGGCCGGGAACTCCCCCCAAGCCAGGCGCTGGCAGGTGGGAATGGGTTCGCGCGAAAAATACAGCGCATCGCCATTGGCGGCCAGCACGACCTTGATGGTGTTGCGGTCTTCGAACTCTTCGGCGGAACGAATCGGAGCCGCGAGATTCACGCAGCCGATAGCGGAATCGGCCAGCATGGGGCGGACCGCCGCTTCAATCATGGCAGGCTGGATCATGGGTTCATCGCCCTGCAGAAGGACGACGATATCGGCCTCCAGATTCCGCGCGGCCTCGGCCACGCGATCGGAGGCGCGCTCATGGGTCGCCGCGGTCATGATGGCGGGGGCACCGAAGCGGGCCGCCTCGTCGGCAATGGCGGCATCGCAGGTGGCAATATAGACGCCATCCAGCAGGGGACAGAGGCGGGCGCGCTGAAACACATGTTCAATCATGGTGCGGCCGCAAAGCCGGGCCAGCGGCTTGTTGGGGAAACGGCTGGAGCCCAAGCGGGCGGGAATGATGGCAATGACTCGATTCATAATGAGATTCCGTGATTTAAAGCAGCGAGGCAGCCTGAGCCGCGACCGGCGTCGCCGGCGGGTTGGCGCGTCGGGGGTAAACTCCACATTTGCCCACAACGGAATTAGGAGGAATTCGATCTTTAATAATGCTGCCGGCCGAGACCACCGTGCCGGTACCGATCCAAGCGCCGGAAAGCAGGACCACGCGAGCGCCCAGCCAGACATTATTTTCCACAACAATGCTATAGGTTTGGCCGAGATACGGCAGCGATTTGTGGGAATGCCCCTGATCGCGGAGAGGAATATCCAGCCGACCGATATTATGATTGCCCGCGCGCAAATAGCACTGGGGACCCATGATGACCTCGTCACCGATAAATATGCCCGCACTTTCCGAAGCAAAAAACTGGGTTTCAGAGCTGAAGTCACAACGATTGCCGATGTGAATCAATGCCGGATAATCAAATACAACCGCTCGGCCATACCCACAATCATGGGGAAAGCCCAAACGGCGATTCCAATACCAGCGGCGCAACAGGCTGCCACTCGGGGTTTCCGGCCAATGGGTGATCAGAAATCGCAACCAGCCGGCAGGCTCCTCGCGCAAACGGGCATATATTTTCGCGATGGTCATACGTTCCAAACAGATCCGGGCAATAACCTGCCAATTACCTTTCCCAAACTGCAGTCATGAATCCAAAGGCCTGCCTTGCAATGATCCAAATACAACAGCCAAGCCAGGGGTTTATCGAACAATCGCCGAAAAATCTGCATCGTTTTCTTACTCCGCCGGCGTCGGGCCCGACGGCCAAGCATTGAATAAACCCATGCCGATCCGTTTTAGCTCGCCTGGCTGAAAACCGGCGAGCTGCGGCACGATCAGGAAGATGCCCGAAGCCGCGGCACCGTACAACATACTGCCCATCGCCATAGCCCACAACGCCGATACTTGCAGGTGTAAAACGCCCAGCAGGTGTTCCATTGCCCAACGACAACCGAAAGCCGAACCCAACAGAACCGGCAATGACATCTGAAAATGCCAATTTGAACGCCAGTTCTGGCGGCGGGCAATGACCCAAGACTGTAAATTGACGATCAAAATCTGGACACTCACCAGCTTTATCGCCAATCCTAAAGCCCCTAGGTGCAAGCCGGGAAGCATGCCAGAGGCGGGAGCGAGAAGCAGATAGGATGCCGGCAGGCTGAGGCCCATGGTCAACATTCCAAAGAGGGTTTTGATGCGAGTTTCACCCGTGGCATAAAAAAACACACCTTGCAACTGCCCCATGGCCTGATGCACCGGGTACAACAGCATGACCGCCAGGCAAGCCGCCCCGGCGGCATAGCTTGGGCCTAAGGTCCAGCCCAAAATATCGCGGCTGTAAGGAATCAAGGCCGCGCAAATAAGTGCGCCGGATAAATATGCGCATTGCGAAACCGTCCGATACACCCGCTGCAGCCGCTGCGGGTCATCCTGCGCTTTGGCTTCCGCGATTTCCTTCCAGAAGACATTAACCACAGAGCGAGTGACCAACAGCGCGATAGCAGAGAACTGCATACCGACAGCAAACAAACCCTGTTGCGCCGGACCGCCAAAACGCTGCAGAATCCAACGATCGGCAAAGGTATATATAAAACACACCCAAACATAAATCACCAAGGGATGGCAATATTGCCAGAATTGCCGGAACAGAGCCGCGTAAGTAATATCCGGATGGTCCCCACTTTCGCGATTGGCGCGCACCAGCGGAAGGAAGAATAAACCGGTGAACCCTAAATATTCGGCGACCAGCAGCCAAAAAACCAGTGGAATACTCAGCCAGCGAAGACTGGCAGCGAGTAAAATCAGGGCCAGATGTACCGCGGCGCGGCCGACATTCAGGCTTTGCACCAGCGCCGTGCGGCGCACCGCCTCGCCCAGCCATCTCAATCCGTCCCAGATTCGGGCGCTGCCGAAGCTGGCCAGGCAGGCGAGCA
>JAKATS010000317.1 GCA_021818645.1 Acidobacteriota bacterium
CCTGCGGTTTTGCCAAAACTTACATCATCGGCGAAATTGATCGCGGCGAAAAGCAAGACTGTCCTGCTTGCGGCTCCAAAAACACATTCGGCGAATCACGCTACTGGCTACGACCTCCTGGATTTGCTCATCCCGTTGATATTGAAGAGATGACCTCGCCGGACGAAATTCCGGAAACAAGCTATGCGACTCGGGCTAAACTCACGATGGAGACGCCATCTGACGAAGCGCAATGGACGACGGTCAATGAGCGCGTACGTGTATTGCGAGAACGTAAGCACCTTCTAGTATCTAACACTGGTCCCAAACGCGACGGATACTCCTATTGCGTGAAGTGCGGGCGCATTGAAGCAACGAGTGACCCGACCCCTCTATTGGCCGCTCCGCACCGCAAACCATTCCCGGATGAGAGGGAAGGAATCTGCGAAGGAGCGGGAACCACGCACCACATCGTACTTGGCACCGATTTTATTACCGACATCGCGCTTTTTTCGATGGAAGTAACTGCACCCTTGAGCTTATTGCCCGGACAGTATTCCACTGATGTCGCGCTGCGCACCATCAGCGAGGTGCTCGCCAAGGCTGCAAGCCTACTACTCGAAATTGAACCAGGAGAACTAATGGCAGAATATCGTCCTTCCCTTACACCCGAGGGTCGCGACGGCCTCAAGGCCGAAATCTTTCTCTACGACACACTACCTGGTGGCGCGGGATTCACAAGTCAATTGATAAACCGGGGACCCGAGTTACTCCAACGTGCCCTAAAACTCGTTATGACATGCCCAGAGAATTGTGACGCCTCCTGCTACCGATGCCTGCGGAGCTTCAAGAACAAGTATGAACATAAACTGCTCGACCGGCATGTTGCCGCAGAGTTGCTGGAATTTCTCATCACGGGAGCGCTTCCGAATTTTGATAGGAACCGTCTTGCGAAATCCACGAAGCTACTCTATAACGATCTCGTCCGGCAAGGCATCGAAGCGTTTGAATTCAAGCTCAATTCTTCCATTACCATCAAAGGTAAGAAAATAACTAACGCCCCGATACTGGCATCCGCGAAAAACGGCCTGCAAACCGTGATCGCGCTGTCAGCGCCACTTACACTCAATTATGCCGATGACGCTGGCATCAGGCAATTGCAGGAAACTTCCGATGGTCCGGAAGTGCTTGTGGTGAATGAACTCCTTATCCGTGGAAATCTTCCGGCCGCTACGCGAGACGTATTACAGCACATGCGCGGTTAACAGGCCGAAGCGTTCACTTACTTGGTATTCATCGGTGTGGTAAATTGAGCTAAACGATATATTTGTTATTTATTAACAACATCACATTTTTCTCGGCGGTCATTTTGCCGCCGCTCCCACCACCCCCGGCAGATGATGCGCGGCCAGGCCGCGATTATAGTTCGCCACCGTGAGCCGGAAAAACCGCCGCAGGCGCTGCTGCGCGGCCCGGTATTCGCCGGTATAGCGCCGCATTTCCCGGAGTTCCGGCCGGGTCGGCGCGCCGTCCCAGCCTTCGAGGAAGCTTTCCAGCGCGGTTAAATGCTCGCGAATCCGGTCGGGATAGCGGATGGTGTCTTCCACCGCGCGGGGATTGCTGGTGATGCTGTTTTGCAGCGCGCGCGCCGCGGCCAGCAGTTTCCGGCTGGCCTGCCGCACAAACGCCTGCTGCGGCCCGCCGTGGACCGCCAGTTCCAGCCCCGCCACCTGAGCACGCAGCGCATCCAGCCGGTTCAGTCCCCGATCCAGCGCGGAAATTTCATGAAACAGCCGGTGCGCCATCGCATACTGCGCGTTCATCGCCGCCAGGGGCACATGAACCCGGGGATCGTTATAGACATGGATGGTGCGGGTGACACTCCGGCCGTTGACGGTCAGGGTGGCAGTGTAAATGCCCGGCGGCACCAGGGCGCCGTTTTTAGGGTTATTGCTTTTCAGGCCCTTATGCCAGGCCACCGGCGGCTGACTGCGCAGGTTCCAGCTCACCCGCTGCAAGCCGGCAGCGGCGGGAATGACCGCGACCCGGGCCGGCTTCATGGCATGGGTGTGCAGCCGGGGACGGGACGGTTTCCGCGCCGGCACAATCGCGGCGTTTTTTTGCCCCGCGGGAGCCGGCTTCAATCCTTTGTAAATGCGCACGATCCGATGCTGCGCATTGCGGATCACCAGCCGGCCGGCGGTGGGCGTGCCCCGCGGCACGTAATAGCTCAGCAGCGCGCCGTAGGGCGGATTTTTGCCGTAAAACGCCCCGTTACCCAGATTTTCCACGGTGGACCAGGGCCAGTAACGCCGCACCGGGCGCACCCGGTACAAATGCAGCGCGGCCGGGGTTTGCCCCGGATGGTACTGCTGGAACGGGCGCAGATCATCGAGCACCCAGATGGAGCGCCCATGCGTGCCCACCACCAGGTCATCGTCGCGATGCTCGATTTGTATATCCCACACCGCCGAATGCGGCAGCCCCAGGCCCAGGCGGTACCAGCGCCGGCCGCCATCCCAACTGGCGTATAAGCCGTTTTCCACGCCGGCGTAGAAGAGATGGGGATTCACCGGATCCTGCCGCACCACATGGGCGTAAAAACCCGCGGGCAGATTGCCGGAGATGGATTGCCAGCTCTGGCCGTAATTGGTGGTGCGGTACAGATAGGGCCGCAGGTCGCCGCTGAAATGCCGATCCACGGCGATCACGGCCGCGCCGGCCGACTCAGGCGAGGCATCCACGCAATCCACCCGGCCCCAGGGCGGCAGGCCGGGAATGGCGGCGGTCACGTTATTCCAATGCCTGCCGCCGTCGCGGGTCACCCAGACCAGCCCGTCATCGGTGCCCACCCAGATCACCTGCCGATTTTGGGGCGAAGGAGCGATGGAAAGAATCGTGTCATAGACCTCGGCCCCGGAATTATCCTGAATCACCGGCCCGCCCGACGGGCCTTGTTTGCTTTTGTCATTGCGCGTGAGATCGGGACTGATGGGCACGGGGTTGATGCCGTCCGCAGTCGAACGGAACACCACGTTGGCGCCAAAATACACGGTCTGCGGATTGAAGGGCGAGATCGCGAAGCCGGCGTCCCAGTCAAAGCGGTAGGGCAGGCGCGCCACCCCGCCGCCGCCAAAATCACGGGGATACGGATCGAGATCGTGAATCTGGCGGGTGCGGCTGTTATAGCGGTAAAAGGTGCCGTTTTGGGTGCTTTCAAAATAATGATGCGGATGCCCCGGCTGCGGCACGGCAAAAATTCCGTCGCCGCCGTTCAGCGCAATCCAACTGCGATTGAGAATGCCCTGCGGATCGGGACTGTGGGCAAGGCCGCACCAACTGCTGTTATCCTGCAGCCCGCCGCAGACGCTGTAGGGCGCCTGATTATTGACCGCGATATGGTAAAACTGGCCGATGGCGAAGCGGTCGAGAAAGCTCCAGGTGCGGCCGCCGTCGCGCGAGAGCATGGCGCCGCCGTCGTTGCCTTCCAGAATCCGCCGGCCGCCGGGCGAGATCCAGATCGCATGATTGTCCACATGATCCTGCTTCGCGATGGCATGAAAGTGGCGGCCGCCATCGCTCGATTCCATTAAATACATGGAAAGGGAAAATACCCGGTTGGGATCGCGGGGGCTGACGGCGAGGTGGGAGAAATAAAACGGCCGCGCGTCCACCTCATCGTCGCTGTTGACCAGCTTCCAATT
>JAKATS010000052.1 GCA_021818645.1 Acidobacteriota bacterium
AATCGGATTGTGATGCAGCCGCGCCAGGGCGGCGATATCGCGGCGCACTCCCTGATTGTCGCGCCGGGCCAGCCTGGCCTGCACGCCCTCCAGCGTCAAAAGCAGCGTGGCGTAGCTCTGGTTGAGCTGCGTGGCCTTGGGCATGCCGTTGCGGTAAGGTCCAAAATGCGGCGGCATGTCGTTGACCACCGGCTCGCCCGGACCCCAGGCATAATGCTTCACTGCTTCTGCTGGGTGCCGCGCCCATTGTGTCTGCCCCGTCTGGGCCGCGATCAGATCAATATTGCCCGGCGTCGAAGGGCCGTACATGCCTTGAAAAATATGATCGTAAAGCGCGAACCGGTGGGCATAGAGCCAGAGATAGGGAATGGTATGGCAGTCTTCATGCGCCATCGTCAGCAAGCCCAGTTGGCGGGCCACGCGCCAGCTCGCGCCCGCTTGCAGTTGCTCGAATTCCTCTTCGGAAACAAACAGATCCATCCGCCCGCGATCGGCTTTGGCGATCAGCGCTTCGCGGTCATGGTGCGGGTCGGCGATATCGGCGGCGCGCAGCGCAAACGGCCGCACCCAGTCATGGCCCAATGGATCCCACTGCCGCAAGCCATGCCGTCTGGCCTGCGCGCTGGCCAGATTATCGGCGCCGGGAAACGTCCCGAAATACGAATCAAACGACCGGTTTTCCTGGTAGATCACAAACACATGCCGGATCTTTGCCCGCAGGGCTTGCAGCAGCGCCCGATGCGCCGCCGTCCGGGCAGAGCCAGAAACAGATTTGTGCGCGCCGGTCGCCTGCGCGCCGGCCAGGCTCAACAGACAAAGACCCGTGATCACCCACCGGAATGCTTGCCGAATCAGGTTTTTCATGATTCGGGAATGGTAATGCAGAATTCGTATAAAAATCCGGACGTTTTTATGGTTTATGCATTTAATTTGCCTGGGTTCTAGCTCCGGATCAGTTTCTGTCCCGCCTTCAGCGCCAGTTCCAGCGCGTGTCCCGAAGCTTCGGGCAGCCGCTCAATACGCTGCAGCGCGGCCGCCCGCAAATCCACTTGGCCCGCTTGCTCCAGTGTCAGGCCTTCCAGCGCCTCGGCCAGCGCGGCCGCGCAGGCCACGGCGGCCACGCAGCCGCGGGCCTGAAACCGCACCTCCGCTAATTGCCGTTCGTCTATCCGCGCCGTCATCACCAGCCAGTCGCCGCAGACCGGATTTTCGGCTTCGCTCCGGCGGTCGGCCGGTTCCAGCCGCCCGCGGTGGCTGTTATCATCGAAATAGCGCAAAAGTTGCGGGCTAAACCCCATGTTCTCAATCCATGAATATGGCTGCCGGTGATTCCAGGCGCCCCGGGAAAAGCGGGCCGGGTGGGGCCGGGTGGCGGCGGCGGGTAATCGTACAACCAAAGGTTTGGATCAATGAGAAGCGAACGCAGGCATGCTTCTGGTGGCGGCGAGTGGAGTCGAACCACTGACCTACGGATTATGAGACCGTCGCTCTAACCAACTGAGCTACGCCGCCCCGTTTTCATTTTATCCGATTCATCATCTTCCCCTCCCCATGTCTTCATCTGATACCGTCTTCCACCTCGCGCCGCAGATTTTTAAAAGCTATGATGTGCGCGGCCTGTATCCCGAAGAACTCAACTCGGCCGGTCTGGCGTGTATCGTTCGCGCCTTTGCCGAGCACACCGCCGCGCGGCGGCTGGTGGTCGCGCGCGATGTCCGGGCCAGCGGTCCCGCGCTGGCCGCCGCCGCCATCGCCGCCCTGCGCGCCTTGCGTGTCGAGTGCCTCGATATCGGCACCGTTTCCACCGACACTTTTTACTACGCCGTCGCCGCCCTCGACTGCGATGGCGGGTTCACCATTTCCGCCTCGCACAATCCCGGCAACTGGAACGGCCTGAACTTCTGCCGCCGTGGCGCCGAGCCGGTTTCGCTATCTTCCGGCCTCGGCCATGTGCGCACCCGGGCCCTCGAACTGGCCGGCCAGGGCTGGCGGCCCGGCCCGCCTCGCGCCGCGCTTCGCTCCGTGGACGTGCTCGATGACTACGCCGATTACGTGCTGGGTTTTATTGATCCCCGGCTGCTGCGTCCCAGCCGGATCGTCGCTCATGGCAACTGCGGCCTGCAGGTGGAAATGCTGCAGCGCGTCGTCCACCGCGGCCGCCTGCCGCTCGAAATTCATCCCCTCTACGGCGTGCCCGACGGGAGTTTTCCCGTCCCCGGAGGCGTGCCCAATCCCTTGCTGCCGGAAAATCAGGGCGAATTTCTGGCCGCCGTGCGCCAGACCGGCGCCGATCTGGGCGTGGCCTGGGATGCCGATGGCGACCGCTGCTTTTTTGCCGATGAAACCGGCTATTTCATCTCCGGCTACTTCGCCACGGCGATTCTGGCGCGCTCGATTCTGGCCAGCCATCCCGGCGCCACCGTGGTCATTGACCCGCGCAATATCTGGGCGACCCAGGAAACCATCGCCCGCCTGGGCGGACGCACTGTGCTCAGTCGCGCCGGCATGACCATCATTCCCCAGGCCATGCGCGAGCATAATGCCGAGTTCGCCGGCGAAATGTCGGCCCATTTTTATTTCCGCCGCAATCATAACCGCGACAACGGCATGATCCCGCTGCTGCTGCTGCTGGAACTGCTGGGCCGGGAAAACTGCCGATTATCCGATCTGGTGCGCCCGCTGCGCGAGCACTATTTCACCTCCGGCGAGCTCAACTTCCGCCCTCCCGACACCGCTTCGCTGGTCCGCCATATCGAATCCATCTTCCGCGACGGCCGCCAGGATCATGTGGACGGCCTTTCGGTCGAATATCCGGAATGGCGCTTCAACCTGCGCTCTTCCAACACCGAGCCTTTATTGCGGCTCAATGTCGAAGCCCGCTCACAGGCCGCGCTCGACACCGGCCTCGATCGGCTGCTCGAGTTATTGGGCGCCCCGGTCGGCGCCGGCCATTGAGCGGGCTTATTTCTGCATTCTTAGTATGAGGCTGCGGTGGCGCAGACAACCCGGCCGATAGCTCCACAGACTGATCCGTATAGTCTTTCTGGAACGATATGAACGTCGGATATTTTTTACCATAAATGCCGTCGCGGGCTGTCCGGGACATTTTTGAGTGTTGATAAGCCGATCGCATGAAAGGCACAGTACTTTTTTTATGACTGCAGTCCCATTGTTATGGACCTGAACGATGATCAGATCCGTACGAATATGATCAGTGTCGGCAAAGGCTACTTGATGATCAGAAAGCCAATCAAAGCCATGGGAAACCATCGAATGATTTTCTGCCACTCGGTTCCGATTGACTACATTGGATAAGGCTTGAACCTTTCGGGGTCCGGGGGGGTATATTCGGATGCCGGCATTGAATGAATTGATTTTCGCCTGTTGTGGCCGGTTGAAATCTGGATTGTGCCCCACATCATAGATGAGATATTGATCACTGATAATATAAGGATAAGGGATGATTCTGGGATACCACATTTGAAACGCAATCCAGCGATGAAGAGGTGAGATTGCCGGTTGCATGCATTGAAACTGATCTCTCAGCCCCCAAGGATGCAGCTGATAAATTGCAATTAAAGACTGGCTTTCGCTCACTTTGCCTAGAACTGGTCCGATAAATCCCTTCATAAAAACCGCAGCATGATCTTCATGCATCCGAGGCGCACCATGCCCAGAA
>JAKATS010000299.1 GCA_021818645.1 Acidobacteriota bacterium
CGGCCGCGTGGATCCACCAGCGCCATGGCTTCAGTGGAATTGGAAAACAACAGCGCCTGGCGCTGCCAGACGGCTTCGCTGCGCTTGCGCTCCCGGATATCGCGAACGCTGACGGCAATTAATCGCTGCTCGCTGAAATGCAATTGGCTGGCAATCACTTCCACCGGTACCCGCACCCCGTCGCGGCGGCGGTACATGCGCTCGCCCAGCTCATGCAGGCCGGTAGTGAGAATTTTGTGGACATTGGCTTCTATCAAACGGGGCGGCGCGTCCACGATATCGTAAAGCCGCAAACTCGCCAATTCCGCGGCGCTATAGCCCAGCAGGGATTGCATCGCGGGATTGGATTCCAGAATGTGCAACGTTTCGCAATCAAAAATGAAAATGCCGCCCGCCGACTGCTCAATCACGGCGCGGTAACGCGCCTCGCTCTCCCGCAGATCATTTTCCGCCCGCATCCGTTGCCGCAATTCCTGATCCACGCGCTCGCGCGAGTGGTCGAGCAGAATCTGGCTGATGCCCTGGCGCAGGCCAAAAAGTAAAAAGCAGGCGCCCACCGTGAGTTCAGCCACTATGGCATCCGCCGATTCGTGGCGAAGATTTCGCAATAAAAATAAAAGCGGAATCAGCAGCGGCAATAACGACAGCAGCAGTTCGTCCAGATGCAGCCGGCTCTGACGGGTGGACGCTTCGGAGACCGGAGGGGGCAGGCTTGCCGCCCGGCGCGGCCAGCTCCAGGCCAGACCGGCAGCCAGCAGAAAAGGCAGCGTCCAGATGATATCCACCCAGGCTCCAAGCGAGGTGACCCAGGCCCAGGAAACTTGATTGCCGATCCAGGCGACTAAGGCGTAGGCCGCCAGATACCAGCTGCCATACCGGTAAAGAATTTGTTCGCGTGGAGATTTGCTCCGCCAGGCGCGCAGCATGAAGGCGCCCAGCAGGATCACGTTTTCCAGGTTGTACAAAACCATGGCCGCGCGCTCATGGGCCAGAAAACCCACTGAGTGCAGCACCGGCAATTCAAATAATTCGATATAGAGAAAGGTAATGACCGCCAGGACCTGCAGAAAATCCACCAGCTCGCGGCTGCGCGCCAGTTTATCGCGCGTATGCGTGGTCAGCAGCAGCGCCATGCACAGTGGGGCGCCGTAAAAGAAATAGCACAGGTCAATCAGCGAAAAGTGCGGCAGGGTTTGGTGCAGGTAGTCAATATAAAAGGCATACGCGGTCTGTCCGATCGCCCAGAGGGCAAAAGCCAGCGCCAGCAGGCGCCAGAAGCGCTGTTCAAACTCCGATCCCTGGCGGCTGGTTTGCCATGCCGCTCCAGCCGCCATCAGCGGCGCCAGTATGCCCGTGACATCCAGCATCCATCCGCCAGTTCTGGTGTTTAACCAAAGCAGGCAAATGAGAACCTGGATGGCCAGGATGGCGGTGCACAGATAGATCTGTTTGCGGGTCACGATAATGGCAAATATTCAGGCCGAGGCCTGTCTGCTTATACGCATAAAATGGCGCGGAGTTGACACCGCGCATGCTAAGAAGGGGGAGTATTTACATTCTGCCATGCCGGCCGTGAGGGGTAAAGCGGGGCATTCGCCGGGATGGACCAGGCGCCATTTGGCGTCGGACGCGGGCTGATCGTACACTTTCTGGATGGTTCCGCGCATTCGCATCTGCGGTCAGGTGACGCCCGCTCAGCTCAGGATTCCACTGGCTGGCCGGCTGGAATATGACGCCGAAAAGGTGGTATGCCAGGTCGGCTCTTCGCCTTCCGCTCAGTATGAACGGATCCTGCAGGAACGCTTGTCCAGCCGCGGTTGGACGGCAAGGCGAATTTCCGAGGCGCTGCGCGGCAGCGTGGCGCGGGGTGCGGCGGCCCTGCTGGCAGGCGATTGTGAAGCCCTGATCGCCTGCGGCGATGATGCCGATCTCGATTTCATTCGCAACATACTGGAATCTCTGCCCGGGCCGGAGCTATGGATTTTTCCGCCGCCTCAGCCGCCCGGCGCTGCGGCCCAGGCGCCGGAAGCATGCCTGGGCTGGATGCAGCTCTCAGGTGACATCGGCCAGATGGCGCACCGGCTGCAGGCGGCGCAATCTCAATTACAAAACTGGTCTGGCCGCGCTACTTCTATCGCCATCGTGCGATTTGCGGCCGGGCGGGAGTCGCATGCGAAATCTGAAATGCGGCTGGCGGAACATCTGCGCGCGCGCGGCCCGGTCGAATATTTCAGCCTTTACAGTGGATGGTTTTATGATCTGGGCCGGCTTCAGGGTGGGGCGGTGCTGGAGGAATTGCGCCGGAATGTGCCGCCGCCGGCTCAGGCCGTCATCGCTTCCGCCAGTCTGACTTCCGGCCAGCTCCAGACCGCTTGCCTGCGTGCCGGGCAGGACGGCGGATTTCGGCTGCTCTTATCCGCACGGCCGGCGGTATTTTTGCCGCCGCAGCCTTCGCCTCGGCAACTGGAATCTGCGATTAATTTTTTACCGGTGGCCCGGACTTCGCCTCACCCCGCTCCGGCGGGATCGGATGCGTAATGAGTTCTTCGTGATACAGACGCGCCAGCGCCTGCTGCAGTCCACTGATTGTAAGCGCCAGCAGCAGCACCGCGCCCAGCCCGCTCACCCAGGCGTGCAGCCAGTTTGCCGCCAATGCAGGCATGGCCAAATTATACTGCTTAAGACTGATCGGGATTGATCGAGTGGCAGGTCTTTGGGGATGTGCAGGTCAACATCGCCGCCTTTCCTTTGCCTGTTTTATGCCATCAAATTTCATAAACTGATACAGACTGGAAGTAATGCGCATGCCAGGCGCTTCAATTCCCATGGCTCTAACCGGGAGCGAGGCCAAATCTTCTCTATCTGCGGGGCTGCGCGACAGCTTCGGGCGCGCCATTGTGGATTTGCGCATTTCGGTCACGGATCGCTGCAATTACCGTTGTATTTATTGCCGCAGCGGGGAATCCTCAACCGCCGCGGCGCATGAGTTGAGCTGGCCGGAATGGCGGCGGCTGGCTGAGGTTTTTCATGCCCTGGGCATTCGCAAGCTGCGCATTACCGGCGGTGAGCCGCTGCTGCGGCCGGGACTTGAGGAGTTCCTTGCCTCGATTGCTGACTTGGGTTGGGCTGATCTGGCGCTGACCACGAACGGCGACAAGCTGGCCGGCCGGGCCGAGGCTTTGCGGCGTGCTGGACTGCGCCGGGTCACCATCAGCCTCGACAGTGTCGAACCGGAAAAATTTGCCCGTATCACCCGCGTAAACGGCGGCCTGAAACGGGTGCTGGCCGGCATTGAAGCTGCCCAGGCGGCCGGCCTGGAGCCGGTCAAAATCAATGCCGTTCTGCTGCGCGGCTATAATGATGACGAAATTGAGGCTTTCGCCGGCTTTGCCCGCCAGCATAGGGTGGTGGTTCGCTTTATCGAATTCATGCCGCTCGAAGAGGGCCGGCTCTGGACGCCGGAAATTGTCGTCCCGATGACGGAGATTCTGCAGCGCCTCGAACGCAGGTATCCGCTGCGCGAACTGACTCGCGGAATCAGTGATACCGCCTGCCGCTACGGTTTTGCCGACGGCGCGGCGGGCGAAATCGGCATCATCGCTCCGGTCAGCCGGCCTTTTTGCGGCCATTGCAGCCGCATTCGCATGACTGCGGATGGCCAGTTGCGGACT
>JAKATS010000079.1 GCA_021818645.1 Acidobacteriota bacterium
GCATGCTTCATGCTGCCGAAGACCGTCTCGACCGCCAATTCGGCCTTGCTCTTGCTCAGACCGGTTTTTTCGACGAGCTCTTGAATAATATCCAGTTTAATCACGGCACCTGAATCCTGTGTTGAGCCAGCCTGGGAGTACGACCGGCCGATCAATGGGATTATCGGCGAGTTGGCCCGAACATGCAATGGCCGGCCATGGCGCCGGTCATAATATTCCCGGGCCGGCCAGGGTTACTGTCCGGTAGTATGCTTGGCGGACCGCTGTTCCAGCCAGTAGTTTTCGCGCAGTAATCCTTTATGCGCGTCACGGGCGCCGCGGCGACTGAGATGAAATGGAATGGAACCCACCGCCAGACCCAAGCCCAGCAGAAATATGCCCACCGCCAGATCCGATTGATACAAAATCAGGCTGTGCCGAAGCCGGTGAATTCCAGCCTGAATCGCCACTCCGAAATAGACCAAAACCGCGGTCCAGAATATAGCGCCGAAGAAATTGGAAAGGATGAACCGGCCTCGCCTGATATGAATGGCGCCCGCAGCACAGGGAATGATCAGGCGGAATCCCCACATGAAGCGGGAAAAAAACAGTGTTGCGGTTCCGAAGTGACCGTGCAGCCAGCGGCGCACGCGGGAATCGGAGCTGACCGGAATATGCCGCCGCCGGCCCCGTTTGCCTAATTCATAAAGAATTTCATTGGCGATGAAGCTCACGCCCACCGCCAGGCCGATCACCCAGCGCAGACTCAGATATTGATCCCCGGCCAGTATGACTGCGGCGACCAGCGTGGCGTCACCTTCCAGGATGATGCCCAGAATCAGGAAGGCATAGCCATAATGGAGCAACAGGTATTGCACGCGCCTTATATTGTACCCGTGAAAGTTTGGATGAGTGTTAGCCGAATGAAGGAATTTCCGAAATTGGTATTTTAAGTCAGGTTTTAATTCCGAAAATAATAGCAATGTACCACATTACCTGCCGAAAGTTGCAGTCCTGACTACCCGTACATTTGTTAATCTTAGGCTCAATGGCAACCGCAGAATTGCTCTCATTATCGGCCGCGGTGGAAGCGGGGGAACGATTGCAGCCGCGCGACGCGCTCTGGCTTTGGCGGAATGCGCCGGATGAGGCCTTGCGCGAGTTGGCCATGCAGGTCCGCAAACGATGGCACGCGCCGGATGAATGCACTTATCTGATCATGCGGATCGTGAATTACACCAATGTCTGCGTGGCCCAGTGTGATTATTGCGCTTTTTACCGTCTGCCGGGTCAAAGCGGCGGATACGTGCTCGATCGCGAGGCGGTCTTTGCAAAAGTGGACGATCTTCTCGCCCGGGGAGGCGATTTAGCGGGGTTTAACGGCGGATTTAATCCCTATTTGCCCCTTGATTTCTACTGCGATCTGTTTCGGGCGCTGCGCGTACGCTATGGCCAGAGGCTGGAATTTTATGCCCTCACCATCGCCGAATTTTTATACCTGGCAGACCGGGCAGGCTTAACCCTGAGCGCCGCGGCCGAGCGCCTGGCGCAGGCCGGCGTACGCTGGATTACCGGCGGCGGGGCCGAAATCCTGACCGAAAGTTTTCGCACCCGGCACAGCAAGTTCAAATATTCGGTGGAGGAGTTTTTCGCCGCCCAAAGAGCCATCCTCCAGGCCGGTCTGCATACCACCGCGACCATGGTGATCGGCTTCGATGAAAGCATCGAGGAACGCATCGAACACCTGGACCGGGTGCGCCGGTTTCAGGATGAAACCGGCGGGCTGGCCAGTTTTTTGTGCTGGACCTACCTGCCCGATCATACTGCCCTGGGCGGGAAACGGATCGAACCCCGGGAATATTTGCGCCATCTGGCGCTCTGCCGCATCTATCTCGACAATATGCCGCGCCTGCGCACCAGCGTGCTGACCCAAAATGAAAACGCCCTGCGCGGGCTGGCCTGGGGCGCTGACGATTTTGACCTGCCGCTGGAAGATGAAGTGACGCAGATGGCGGGTGCGCGCATCGAACTCGAACTCGAATCCCTGTTGCGCCAGGCCCGGGAACTCGGCTTTAACCCGCGCTACCGCAAGGTAGCGGGCATAAGCGCCTGAATTCGATTCCCGGCCTGCCTGCAATCTCAATTCCGGGATTGGATCGGCAGTCTTTTTTGAATCCAGTCACGGTTCAAGCCATGCGGCAAATACAGTACCTGTATATGGTAAAACCCCATGCCGTGCAGCAAGGCATACGCGGGCCGTATATTGGGACACATGCGAAACGGACAGCAGCCGCAATAGATCAAGATGGCCGTCGTCCGCGGCCAGGCTTTCACCAATTGGCGCAGGCGGCGCAGACCGGAAGGCGAGGAAGCCGGACCGGCATAGATCGAGCCCGGGATATGAGCGCCTTTGTAGAGCACCCGGAACCCAACCTGAATCCATTTGCGAGCCTGGGGCCGCTTCAATTCGCGCCGCGCCTGAGCCACGCTGATGATCGGCATGGCGGCGGCTGCGGAATTGTGCCGGCGTACAGGAGCAACCGGCCGCCCGGCGGCATGCAAAAGCGCCACGATCAAAAGACCCATGAAGAGCATCAGTTTAGGCATACCTCCAGCTTAACCAAATTTCTCCTGCCGGAATGGCATTCGACCTTGTGTTCAGCCACGTACGGGCCGAATCGCTTGCGCAATGAGGCAAAAGCTGCGCGGTGAAACGGGCCGGAACGCCGCATTCGGCCCCCAGCGTCTCTGTTATAATTTGAGGGGATTTAGAGGATTTTTCATTATGTCCGGTCATTCCAAATGGGCCACCATCAAGCATAAAAAAGCCGCCACCGACGCCCGCCGCGGCAAAGCCTTTACCCGCCTGATCAAGGAAATCACCATCGCCGCCCGCAATGGCGGCGGGGATGTGGATACCAACCCGCGCCTGCGCACGGCGGTGCTGGCGGCGAAGGCGGAAAACATGCCGCAAGATAACATCAAGCGCGCCATCCAGCGCGGCACCGGGGAGCTGCCCGGCGCGGTGTATGAGGAATTGATGGTGGAAGGCTACGGACCGGGCGGCGTGGCCCTGCTGCTCGATATCACCACCGATAACCGCAATCGCACGGTCAGTGAGCTCCGGCATCTGCTGTCTAAAAATGGCGGCAACATGGGCGAAGCCGGCTGCGTAGCCTGGATGTTCCACAAGCGTGGAGATATTACCGTGGCAAAAGACCGCATCTCCGAAGACGAGCTCATGAGCCTGGTGCTGGAAGCCGGCGCGGAAGACATGCGCGACGATGGCTCGAACTGGGAAATTATTACTCCATCCGATGCCTATGAAGCGGTGCTGCAGGCCCTGCGGGCGCGCAGCATTGAGCCCGCCAGTTCAGAATTAGGCATGATGCCGCAGAACTATGTGAAAGTCGAAGGCAAAGAGGCCGAGCAGACCCTGCGTCTGCTGGAAGCCCTCGATGACCATGACGACGTGCAGCACGTATATTCCAACTTCGACATGGATGAAAGCCAGATCGCGCAAGCCGTCTCCTGAACCCGCTCCTGCAGCGCGGCGCACAGCTTCGACCGCCTCAAATATCATTTCCCGCCGCGTTCGCGCACGCTTCCAGGCGAGGTTGGGAGTTGGTGTACTGATCTGGATGCAAGGGCGCATTTTATTGATC
>JAKATS010000234.1 GCA_021818645.1 Acidobacteriota bacterium
AGCGGCCGAATGTGCGGGATCGGGACGGGTGCGGGCGCACCAGGCCTCAAGCCAGGCAATGCGCTGCTGGCGGGCTTCAAACGCCTGCCAGACATCGTGCGCCAGCAGGCCGGCGCGGCGGGCATGCGGCATGAGGCGGGCATCGGCATTGTCAATGCGCAGAAACAGGCGGAACTCGGCGCGCGAAGTGAACATGCGATACGGTTCGTCAGCGCCGCGGGAGGTAAGATCATCCACCAGAATGCCGAGATATGCTTCGGTGCGGTCGAGCCGCAGCGGTGGCTGATTTTTGATTCGCAGCCCGGCGTTGATGCCGGCCATCAATCCCTGTGCCGCCGCTTCTTCATAGCCGGTGGTGCCATTGATCTGGCCGGCGAAATACAAACCGGAAATCGCTTTGGTCTCCAGCGAAGTCCACAATTCGGTGGGCTGCACGAAATCGTATTCAATGGCATACCCAGGACGCAGCATCTCGGCCTTTTCGAGGCCGGGAATGGAGGCAATCATGCGCGCCTGCACGTCCACCGGCATGGAAGTGGACATGCCGTTGACATAAATTTCGTGGGTGTCGAGGCCCTCGGGTTCGAGAAAGATCTGATGCCGGTCCTTATCGGGGAATTTGACGATTTTATCTTCGAAGCTGGGGCAGTAACGCGGCCCCACACCGGCGATCTGGCCGGAATACAGCGGACTGCGGGTAAGATTTTCGCGGATGGCGGCGTGGGTTTCCGGGGTGGTGTAGGCAATATGGCAGAGCACCTGCTCACGCTCAATGCGGCGAGTGGAAAAAGAAAACGGGGTAGGCTCGGCATCTCCGGGCTGAGGCTCGAAACGGGACCAGTCCATGGTGCGGGCATCGAGCCGGGGCGGGGTTCCGGTTTTGAGCCGGCCGCAGGCAAAGCCCAGGCGCTTGAGTTCTTCACCCAGAAGCTGCGCCGCCGGCTCGCCGGAACGGCCGGCCGGATAGGTCGTCTCGCCGATATGAATCAGGCCATTGAGAAATGTTCCGGTGGTAAGCACCACGGCGGAAGCGGCGATCAGGCGACCATCCCGCAGGCGCAGGCCGCGAATGCGGCGGGCGGGGGCATGCGCCGACCGGCCGGGTTCGCTTTCCCCGTTTGCGGCCAGCTCGACCCACAGGCCCTCCACCTCGGCCTGGCGGATGCGCAATTCGGGCTGCGCCTCGAGCACCTGGCGCATGCGGATCCGATATTGCTTTTTATCTGCCTGGGCGCGGGGCGCCCAAACCGCGGGCCCGCGGCTGGTATTGAGCAGACGAAACTGGATGCCAACCTCGTCAATAACCCTGCCCATGGCGCCGCCGAGGGCATCAATTTCGCGCACCAGATGGCCTTTGCCGATGCCGCCAATGGCGGGATTGCACGACATCTGGGCAATGAGGTCGAGATTGAGGGTGAACAGGGCGGTCTTCAAGCCCTGGCGCGCGGCGGCGAGAGCCGCCTCACAGCCGGCATGGCCGGCGCCGACCACGGCGACATCGTATTGTTCGGCAACCGCAGACATTATAAAAAATTATTCCAGGCGCAGTCCGGGCGGCTGGCCGCGGAGAAATTCCAAGGCGCTCATGCGGCGGCGGCCGGCAAGCTGTACTTCCATTATCTCCAGAAGATCGCTCCCGGAATGACAGCCGGCCAAGACACGGCCCTGAAATTGAACCACTTCACCCGGGGCCAACCGTTCCGGCACGGCGAGCGGTGGCGGGGCCGCTTTTTTTGCTTCGCCGTTCCAGGGCCCGGCCTCGCCTTCCCCGGCCTGCGATCTCGCATAGCTCCGAGGCAACTCGGCCGGTGCATCGGAAGATTCAGCCACAGCACACTGATGGATGATGAGCGGCTGGCCATGGGCGAGTGCGAAAATGCCAGGCCAGGGCTGAAAACCGCGCCAGCAGTTATAGATTTGGGCCGCCGACCGGCGCCAGTCAATGCGGCCAGCTTCGCGTTTCAACAGGGGCGCGAACGTGGCCTGGGCAGGATCCTGCGGCTGAGGCGTGATCGTGCCCGCGGCCAGCCCGCGCAGAGTGGGCGGCAAAAGCCGGGCTGCGAGCGCGGCCAGCCGGGGCGAGAGTTCGCGGGCCGTTTCGCGCGGGGCGATGGCAAGTTTTTCTGCCAGCAAAATGGGTCCGGTGTCGAGGCCCGCCTCGATGCGCATGGTCGTCACGCCGGTTTCCGTTTCCCCGCGCGCAATCGCCCACTGAATAGGCGCGGCACCGCGATAGCAGGGCAGCAGTGAAGCATGGGCATTGATGGCGCCGAGCGGGGGCAACTCGAAGACACCGCGGGGAAGAATCTGTCCATAAGCCACGACAACCAGCGCGTCAGGCCGGCGTGCGCGCAGCCAGGAAAGACTGGCTTCAGCCTTGATTTTTTCCGGCTGCCATACTTCCAGCCCTAAATTCAAGGCAGCGATTTTTACCGCCGGCTGGCGCAACTCACCTGCGCGGCCGGCCGGACGGTCGGGTTGGCAGATAACGCCGGCAATTTCAATATCCGGTTCATGCGCCAGTTGTGCGAGCGCGGGAACGGCAAAATCAGGCGTACCGAGAAACAGGATGCGCACAGAAAGATTTTATCCATTTATGAAGATCAATTTTTTGCGGGGTTTAGGGTGAACCAGGCGATTTCGAGATTTTAATGTGGAAACAGGGCCGTGAGCAGAGAGTGTTATAAAAGGCAAAATGTCACGACTGCCACAGCCCCTTAAATGCTCCGCAGCGCCTCGGCCGGTGCGTCGCTCCGTTCGATCCCAAGTCATGCCCGGCTTAATGCCTGGCGCGGGCCCCAGCGTGGCTACACCACGCGCTCCGCATAGGCTCGACTCGACGCGGGGGCCCCTACACCCCACGTCGAGTCTGCGCTGCGCTGGGGTCCTCGCCTCTTTACTTTCCGGGGGCTGGCCACCCTACGGAATTCTGCATCACTCCACCCCTACTTCATTCCCGGGGTGATAGGCGCGGCCCCCGCGACAGGCTGATTTCAGTTAGCGGAACAGAAGCGGGAGCATTTGCGACAGATACAAGCGCCAGACGGCCCACTGGTGATGGCCCCAGGAAACTTCCCAGCGGAGATGCTGGACCCCCCGGCGCTCAGCTTCTGGTACAGTGCTTGGTCGGAAGCTAATAAATTGTCATGGCGGCCGACCGAGAGCCAGAGTAGGCGCAGATGTCGGCTCAACTGCCGGGGATGAGCGGCCATGGAGCGGGCACCTGAACCGGGCAGATAGGCGCTGAAACCGGCAACGTAACCAAACAGCCGGCGATACTTCATTCCGATTGCGAGCGCCTGCCCGCCGCCCATGGAAAGGCCGGCGATGGCGCGCTCGTGCACCGAAGTGCGGGTACGGTAATGCGCCTGAACCCAGGGAATCAGGTCGCGGCGAAATTCACGGGAAAACTGTTTCAGGTTCCGTTTCATCCAGGCCGCGGTGGGCAAGCCGTGGGCGGGGTCGGATAAAGTCTGACCCAGCGGCATGACCATGATCATGGGCCGGGTGCGGCCCTGGGCAATGAGATTATCAGCAATATAGTTGGCGCGGCCCACTTCGGTCCAGCCGATTTCATGATCGCCGTAGCCATGCAGCAGATAAAGCACGGGATAGCGAACGA
>JAKATS010000075.1 GCA_021818645.1 Acidobacteriota bacterium
TCAATCACGCGAATTTCCCGAGCGCGTATGCGCTCATTGATTCGGGTTCGCGGTTCAGGCATCCGGCGCGGACGATAGTCGACGATAAATTCCTCCTGTCGCGGCTCCAAGCACACCTTGCGCCCGGCGGACGCAAGCGGGCTGTTGACCGCCGTTCAAGTATAACATGGAGATCCCGGACGGCCGCCGTGCTATGTGCTCTGCGGGAAAGCCTTACAATTAGTAAAGGAAACTTTCCTGACTACGAAAGCATGCCGTCATGCGTCTAATTTGAGCACGTTCATCGGGACATTAATTGACGATTCTCAAGGAGTGACAATGGCTTATTCAGGTTCCATCTGGCATGGCGCCAAGGCGCATAAAGGCCTGGTTTTAACCCTGGTCACCGCGGTGCTGGCCGGCTCTCTGGCGCTCTATCGCACCGCCCAGCAGGGCCATTCGGCCCCGGTTCATTACAAACTTTCCAGCCTCAAGCCGCTGCGGGGACGGGCCATTGCGCCACTGCTGGCGTTGAATCAGGCGCGGGAAGCGATCGTGAACCGCATTATGCCATCCGTGGTCAATATTGCGGTCACCTCCAAGCATAAACCTAAGACTGGATTCCAGCAGAATTCTCCCTTTGGCCAATTTTTTCAGTTCTTCCCCCATTCCAATCAGCCTCAATATGATCAGGGCATCGGTTCAGGTTTCATCATCTCTCCCGATGGTTATATCGTCACCAATCGGCATGTGGTTGCCGACGCCACTTATGTCTCCGTCACCATGCACAATCATGTGAATTATCGGGGCAAAGTATTGGGAACGGACGCGCTCACTGACCTGGCCGTGGTCAAAATTAACGCCCATCACCTGCCCAGCATTCCCTGGGGCAATTCCAGCAAACTGCGGGTCGGCGATGCTGTGCTCGCCTTCGGCAACCCCTTCATGCTGAACTTTACCGTCACCCATGGCATCATCAGCGGTCTGCACCGGCGGAGTTATTTGGATAGCAATCGCGCCGCATCGGACATGATTCAAACCGACACTCCCATTAATCCCGGCAACAGCGGCGGCCCGCTGGTGGATGCGCGTGGAGATGTCATCGGTATTGATGCCGCGATCCTCACCCCCTCGGGCGCCTTTGCCGGCGTCGGCTACGCCATCCCCAGCGATCTGGCCCGTCCCATCACCGATCAGATCATCCGCCTGGGGCATGTGGAACATGGGTATTTGGGCGTCGGCTTGAATGCCTTGACTCCGACCAATGCCCATTTCTTCAATCTTCCGCCCGATACCCATGGCGTGTTGATCGCTCAGGTCTCGCCGCACGATCCCGGCGCCAAAGCCGGTATGCAGGTCGGGGACGTGATCGTGAGCTATAACCATCATCCGATCCATTCCATGGGGCAATTGCAGGTGCTGGTGCAGTTGACCCGGCCGGGTACCCGGGTTCCCATCGGCATCATGCGCAACGGCAAAGCCATGACCCTGCATGCCACCGTCGGGCAATTCCATCAACCCGTGCGCAAATCTTCGAAAACCGGAGAAAGTAAAACCTCCGGCGTTCGCCTGGGCATTCAGTTCGAAACCCTGACCCGTCAGATTCGCGATCAGTTGAATATTCCCTCGAGCATTCACGGCGCCATCATCGAATCGGTGGTGCCGGGCAGCCCGGCATATAATGCCGAACTGCGCCGCGGCATGGTGATTCAGCAAGTCAATCGCCAGTCGGTGACCAGCGCCCGGCAGCTTCAGTCCCTGCTGGCCCAGGCTCCGGCGGGAAAACCGGTATTGCTGCTGGTGTATTTCGATGGCGGCAGCGCATTCATCGTGGTGCATACGAATCAGCCCTGATGCCGCGGATTTGCTCCAGTTGCTTTTGATCGTTCCCGCCTCGGCATCCCCGAGGCGGGAATTTTATTTTCTGCCGGCATGTCATTGATTCTTTCTATGGAGCATCCTGCCTTGATCCAGATCATCGGGGGCGGTCTGGCGGGACCGGAAGCGGCTTGGCAGGCGGCGCGCCGTGGGCTGCGAGTGCGCTTGTTCGAAATGCGGCCGCATGCTTCCACCCCAGCTCACCGTACCTCGGGTCTCGGCGAGTTGGTGTGCTCAAATTCGCTCAAAAGCGAAGCCCCACATTCCGCCCCCTGGCTACTGAAGCAGGAACTGCGGCAGGCCGGGTCGCTGCTGAGATCGTCTGCCGCCGCTGCGGCGATACCCGGCGGTCAGGCACTCACCGTGGATCGCCGGCGCTTTTCGGAGGCCATTGAAGAACGCCTGTGCCGGCACCCGAATATCGAGCTCGTGCGCGAAGAAGTCCGCCGGATTCCCCGCGATGGGTTCGTCATTGTGGCCACCGGGCCGCTCACCAGTCCCGCCCTGGCTCAGGATCTGGCCCGGCTGACCGGCGGCGAACAGCTCTATTTTTACGACGCCATCAGCCCCGTGGTTGAAGACGAATCCATAGATCATTCCCGCGCCTGGCTGGCCTCCCGGCATGACAAGGGCGGCGGCGATTATCTGAATTGCCCGCTCGATCGCCGGCAATACCAGGAGTTTTATCGGGCCCTGCTCGGCGCGGGATCTTATCCGCTCCACGATTTTGAATCGGCCCGCTATTTTGAAGCCTGCCTGCCGCTTGAGGAGCTGGCCCGGCGCGGTCCCGAAACGCTGCGTTATGGGCCCATGAAACCGGTGGGCTTGCCCGACCCGCGCACCGGCCGGATTCCCCATGCCGTGGTTCAGTTACGCAGCGAAGACGCCCGCGCCGGCGCCTGGAATCTGGTCGGGTTTCAAAATCATCTGCGCTTTGCCGAGCAGGCGCGCGTGCTGCGCCTGATTCCCGCGCTGGAGCATGCGGTTTTCTTGCGCTTCGGGCAGGTGCATCGCAATACTTATCTCAACGCACCGGCCCTGCTGAATGACACCCTGGCGCTGCGCTCGCACCCGAACCTCTGGATTGCCGGCCAGCTTTGCGGAACCGAAGGTTACGTGGAAGCCATCGCCACAGGTTTTCTCGCCGGAGTGCACGCGGCCCGCGCCGCCCTGGGACTTCCGTCCGCCCCTCCGCCGCGGGCCACCGCGCTCGGTTCGCTCATCAACTATATGCAGAAATCGAGCCCGGAAAATTATTCTCCCGCCAATATCACCTTTGATTTATTGCCTACGCTCGAATCTCCGGTGCGCGACCGCAAGCTGCGGCAGCGGTTGATCTGCGAACGTGCGCTGCGGGCGCATTCGGAATGGTGGAAGGCCCAGGATGATTCGATAGTCATGGGGAAAAATATACCTGAAAGTACAATGATACGAATGCTTGGCTTAGGCCCTGGCGTGGCATGAAAACACAAACTGCAAGCGTTTAGTTTTTATGGGATCGGTGCTCTTTGCGCTCTTTCAAGGCAAACCAGAATCCTGCAGCCCAGAAAATAATTCCAGCGATGAGCATGATCGAGAATGAACTCAATTTCGCATCCTTTCCAATAACACTCCTGCCAGAAAAAACCCCAAGCTAAGGATCAGGCTATGGGATACGGATAAATAATGCAAGTTCCTGGTGATGGGATAAAAGACGAAAATTAAAATCCCGATTTCCCTGGATGCATCTCCCATCATTTCCGCAACGG
>JAKATS010000046.1 GCA_021818645.1 Acidobacteriota bacterium
GAAGGAGGCGCCGCGCGGTAAACCGCCAGTCAGGAGACCTGCCCGGAACGTTCGGTCCGCAGGCGATTCGAGGGGAATCGCGGGCAGATATGGGAAATCCGGGCATCCCGCCGGCCGTCTTTCCTTTCACCTACCGCCTTTTCCTCGCTTTCGTTTCCGGATCGCTTTTTCCGGTTGGCTCGCGGCTCGGGCCGCGAGGCAGGAGACGATTATGCGATCTGTTTTTGGCGCTGTATCCCGCCGCTCATCATTCATCCGGCTATGCGGTATCGCGGCGATGTCGTGTGTGACGATCATGCCCATCGCCGCGGCGCAGTCCCGGGCCTCGGCCCGGCTGCGGGGCCATTCCACCACCGCGCAACTGCGCGGGCATGTTTATGATTCGCTCGGCCGGCCCATGGCCGGCGTCCGGCTGCAGGTGCGCACTCTGTCCGCCTCGGCCCGGCTTCTGGCCCGCGCCCGCACCAATGCCCAGGGCGCATACCGGCTCCGGATCCGGAACCTTTCCGGCGCCTTCGCCTGCCGCCTGGAGGCACAGGCGCAGGGGTTTCATGCGCGTTCTCTGGTCGTGCATCTGCACTCCGGAGCCCGCGCGCACCGCGATCTCACGCTTTCGCCCGGGCCCTTGCGGCAGAATATCGTCGTCGCCGCCACCGGCGCGCCGCTGCCGGCGGCGCAGATCGGCCAGTCGGTTTCGGTGATCCGCAAGCGCCAACTGCAGGCCCTCGGCGGCGATGCCGTGACCCGCGCGCTGCAGCAACTGGCCGGCGTGCAGGTGCTGCACACCGGCGCGCCCGGCGGCCTGACCACGGTGTCCATGCGCGGGGGCGACGGCAGCTTCATCAAGCTCACCCTCGACGGCGTTCCCATCCAGCGCTTCGATTTCGGCTCCTATCTTTTCTCTCCGCTGCTGCCCGGCGGCATCGCCCAGATGCAGGTGGTGCGCGGCGCCGACAGCGTGCTGTACGGCTCGGGCGCGGTTTCCGGCGTCATCGCCATTCATACCGTCAGCGGCCGCGGGCTCGCCTCGCCCGAGCTGACCGCCAACACCAGTTGGGGCAGTTACGCAACCCTGGCGCAGAACGACCGCCTGGCCGGAGCCTGGAATGCCTGGGACTATGCCCTCGATTTCGGCTACTTCGGCACCCATAACCAGATCCCCAACGATCATGACAAAGACGTGAACTATCTCGGCCATCTTGGCTGGCAGGCGCTCTCCCATACCTATCTCAGCGGCGTGGTCAGTTATCTCGACAGCCATGCCGGCCAGCCGAATGCCATTGATTTCTACGGCATCACGGACCGCGCCTGGCAGTCGCAGGCGGAAACCTATGCCGGCTTCCATTTCAACCAGCGTACCGCCCCGCACTGGCACAACGCGGTGCAGTTGAGCGAAAGCAAGGTGAATTATTATTTCGAAAACCCCGCGCCCAGCGGCATTCCCTACAACGCCGGTTTCGGCGTGAACTATATCGGCTTGCCGGAAACGATTCGCGGCGCCAATGGCTACGTCGTTTCCGGCCAGGCGATTCTCGACTACGGAGGCGCCTACCCCTCCATTTTTGCCTCCGACACACTGCGCCGCAACGCCAATGGGGAATCGGTTTATAACTTTTCCCCCACCGGCAGCATCGCCGGCGGCTATCGTTATTACAACGAGCAGGGGCTCTCCTCCGGCGAGCGCCTGAGCCGGCACGATAACGGCGTTTTTGGCGAATTTCACGACGGCTTCCGGAACCGGCTATTCCTCAGCGCCGGCGCGGCCTGGGATCGCAACACTCCCTTTGGCACCAGCACCAGCCCGCAGGCCAGCCTGGCCTGGTTTCCCCGCCTGGGCACCGGGAACTGGCTGGGGGCGACCCGCCTGCGCGCCAGCGCCGGCAGCGCCATCAAGGATCCCAATCTCTTTGACGAAGCCTCGTCGCTCTATCAGGAGCTGGCCTCGAGCGGCAGCCAGGCGAGCATTCGCCAGTACGGCATTCAACCCATCCATCCCGAGCGCAGCCACGACTTCGATTTCGGCTGGGACCAGTATTTCCTGCGCGACCGGCTGCGCACCTCCGCCACCTTCTTCGACAACCGCGAATACGATCTGATCGAGTTCGTGCCCAGCTCGGCGCTGCCCGCGCTCGGCGTTCCGCCCAGCGTCGCCAGCCAGACCTTCGGCGCAGATTTCAACTCGCTTTCCGAATCCGATCAAGGCCTGGAGCTGAGCCTGGCCGCGCAGGCGCCCTTCGGCCTGCATCTGCACGCCGCCTTCACCCGGCTGCATGCCCGCGTGCTGCGCAGCTTCAGCTCCGATGCCCTGCAGCCGGCCTCCAACCCGAACTTCCCCGGCATTCCCATCGGCGCCTACGCGCCGCTGGTCGGCGCGCGGCCGTTCCGCGTGGCGCCGGAAAGCGGCAGCTTCGATGTGCTTTATCAGCCGCATTTCTGGCATCGCGGCTGGCTCTTCGACTGGAACGCCTATTTCTCCAGCCGCCGCAATGACAGCACCTATCTGGTGGATAAGAACTTCGGCAATACGCTGCTGATGCCCAACCGCAATCTCTCGCCCGCCTTCGCCATGCTGAATCTGCGCACCGGCGTGGGGTTGACCTCCCGCATCAGCCTGCATGCCTCACTCGACAATCTTCTCGATCAGCATCCGCAGGAAGTTTTCGGCTATCCCGGCCTCGGCACCGCGGCCCGGATCGGCATACGGTTTCAATTATCCGGTGGAAACCGGTAACAAAGGGATATTGTGTCCAGGGCTGTACTCATCGCCGCGCCTGCCAGCGGGGCCGGCAAAACCACCGTGGCGCTGGGGCTGATGGCCGCCCTCCAGCGCCGCGGCCTGAGCGTGCAGCCCTTCAAGTGCGGCCCCGATTTTATTGACGCCGGCCTGCAGACCCGTGTCTGCGGCCGTCCCGCCCGCAATCTCGATCTCTGGATGCTCACTCCAGAGGCCAACCGCGCCCTCTTTGCCCGACATGCCGGCGCCGCCGACATGTCGGTGGTCGAGGGCGTCATGGGCCTGTTTGACGGCGCACGCGCCGCGCCCGCGGCCACCACCGCCGGCCTCGCCCGGCTGCTGCACCTGCCCGTCCTGCTGGTTGTGGATGCCTCCCGCATGGCCGGCAGCGTGGCCGCGCTGGTGCGCGGCTTCGCCGGCTTTGATCCCGGTCTGAAGCTTGCCGGGGTGATCCTGAATCAGGTCGGCGGGGTCGGCCATTACCATCTGCTGCGCGAGGCATTAGCCGCCGCCGGCTGCCCTCCCGCGCTGGGCTGGCTGCCCGCCGATCCCGGCCTGCGCCTGCCCGAGCGCCATCTCGGCCTCCACACCGCCGCCGAAGGCGTGATCAGCCAGGCCTGGCTCGACCGCCTCGCGGCCGCCGTTGAATCTGGCATCGAAGTGGACCGCATTTTAGCCTTGTCCGCCCGCGTCAGCGATCATTCTGAAAATTCCGCTGCCGCCAACAATCCAAAATCCGACTTGCGAATCGCCATTGCCCGCGACGCGGCCTTCAGTTTTTATTACGAAGACAATCTCGACGCCCTGCGCGATCTGGGCGCGGAAATCGTCGAATTCCGTCCCTGCCACGACGCCGCCCTGCCCGAAAA
>JAKATS010000292.1 GCA_021818645.1 Acidobacteriota bacterium
ATGACGCCGTGCAGCCGATTCACGAGCCCAAAGGCGGAGCGACGCACGAGAAGCGTTAACCGCCAGCCAGCAGATTGCGTGACTTCATAAGCATAGAAAGATCACGCAAGGGAGCGGCGAGGCGCATCGCCGCTCCTTTTATTTGTGTGACGATTATTTGTGTGCCGAGCATGCTCGACAGCTTGGGAGTGGAAGTCCCCTGCAGGACACAATTTATAAGGTGTCCCGTGCCGGCGCGAACACAACCGTTTCATATACTGCCGGGGGGTGGGCGAAGCCTGCAGAATTTCCCGCTCCGCGCGCAGCCAGTCCTGCAGCCCAGAACTGTCCGTATGGGTTTGAAATAGTTCGTAGGCCCACCGGCCGAATGCGGCCTTCCAGCCCAGGTTCACCTGCGCCGCCGCCAGGCCGTTTGCCGGCCCATGGCAACCGAGGCCGGGCATCGGAGACAGTGATATAAAAGCGGCCCCGCTGCAAGGCCGCCCGCGCCGCTCTATATACTTGAATTTTTGGGCTTGCCGGGCGCGGCGACCTTGTCAACATCGCGGCGCCGAACCCGGCGGATTAGTTTGCCCCTCAGCGGGTTACCGGCGCCAGCGGGAATATCCCCAACCGCCGCCGCCGAGCAAAAATACAACCAGCAGAATAATTAATATCGTATCCATATTTCACCTCGTGTCCTGAACGTCGAAAATCGTACTGCGCTGCGCCAAAACCGGCGCGGCTGCCGCTTTTGCGGCCTGCCTGGCTAGACCGCGCGCTTGAGTCTGGGGACGCGTGCCGCCACGGGCTCGCTCCGCACATAACTGGCGCTCGCTTCCCCGGTGGCGGAAATATCCTGGGCGCCTGTTCGCGTCATAATCTCCCGGGCTTGCTGGGTTCCTTCGGCGTTTTCGGCATGCACCGAAAGCAGCATCCCGCCCGCCTTGACCCGTACTTCATACCGTTCGGCATCGTGCCTGGAGATCCCCAGGCCGATCAGACCGCCCACGATCCCGCCCACCGTGCCGCCCACGCCCACCCCGGCCAGCGCCGCCATCAGCGGACCGGCGGCGATCAATATGCCCAGCCCAGGGATAGCCAGGGCACCGATGCCCACCAGCCAGCCCAGCGTTCCGCCCACGACCACGCCGGTGCCCGCGCCGGCCACCGCGCCTTCGGACGCATGCGTACCTTTATCATGGGCGAATTTTTTGCCGCCGGCTTTTTCGGGAAACAACACGGAGATATTCGCATTGCCGAAACCGGCCTCTTTTAGAAGGTCCACCGCATTTTCCACGCTGGAATAATCGGGATAAATTCCTAAAATGGCTGATTTTTTATCAGACATGGCTGCATTTCCCTATTAAAATTTGACCTCATACTGCCTGATTCAATATAGATTGGATCGTCATACTAACGCTGTACACATTTACTCATGCACAGAGCAGCATCATCCGGGGCAATCAACTCGCCAGGAAAGCCGCAAAATATTTCTCCGCACAAGTAAGGCATTGCTGCAGCACGGGCTTGGAATGAATACTCGGGAATGACTGTTCCGTATGAGACAGACATACCCGGGCTGCGACCTTAGGCTCAATACGATTTGACAATTGCGGATGAAAGTAAATGGACCGAAAGGAAGGTTATGTCATGGCTAGCCAAGTTCAATCGCATGCGGCCTTGATTCAGTGCAGCATGTGTTCCCGGCTCTTCCTGGGAACGGCCGCGTATGAGGTCAGCTCAGGCCGCGTTCGCAGTAAAATTGTGCGCGGGCAGCAATGCCGCCATTGCGGCGCTTCGCTTGATGCCTGCGCGGTATCGGACGTGCCGCATGCCCCCGGCAGTTCTCAGCCCCTCCGGTATTTTCCCACCACTATCATGGCAAACCACTGCGGCGCCATGGATGTGTACAAGAAAGTGGCCTGACCCGGCGGGGGTTAGTGTAGAACCTGTCTGGCTCATAAAGCCAATTCAGTTTCATTCGCCCAATCATGCGGCTTTTCTTTCGCGCACCATTCCGCAAACCACGCGGCATGGTTTCGCCGGAAAAGCCGCAAACCTGCCTCCGCCAGCCTTCGCCCTGGACGCTGCATGGGAGCCGGGGCGAGAGGCTGGAGGATATATGGGAATCACTGGCGGCGTGATTATACAAAGCGATCCGCCTGGCAGAACTGCGCGCCGCTCAGCCATGGGTATGCGGGCGGCGGGCGGGATGAAGCTGGTCCGGAGCCACCGCCTGCAGGCGCACGGCACGGACAGCCGAGCCGGGCTGATTCAAAAAGATGGTCACTGCATGCGGGCCGGCGCCGAGGGCATAGGCGCCGTGCACGGTTTGCCAGCTCCAGCCGGAACCTGAAGCATGCGGGAAAAGCCGGCTGGGGCCGGAGTTGCGGTTATCCACGCTCACCAACAAGCCATGGGTGGCGCCGCGCAGATCGGCCGAGAGCCGGTAAATACCCGATGCGGGCAGGCTGACGCGGTATTCCACGCGTCCGGCATGGAAGGTGCGGGGCCAGACATTTTCCCAATCGCGGCGATGCGGCAGGGGCGCGCTTAATACCGCGACCTTGCCGGTGAGCCTGGCCGGCGCCCAGACATGCACCGGCCGGGATGCGGATGCGGCGGGCGCGGCGCCGCCGGCAAGCGCGCTCAGCACCGGCACGGCATAGCCGGAAAGCGAGAGGGTGAGCTTTCCCGGCCCGCCGAGCGCATAAAACGATACCGCAGGCACGCGGACGGGAGAGATGACGCGGCCCTGGAACGTCACGCGGGCGCGGGGATGGCCGGCGACCGCGAGCGTCCAGACGCGGCCGGAGGGAGGCGCCGGCAGCGTGCTGGTCCAATGCAGGGTGCGAGGCGCGCGGCCGAATTGCCGGCGCAGGGTCTGGCGATTCATCAGCCCGTTGGCATAGAGCAACCACTGGCGATAGCCATAGACTGAATAGGTCTGCCAGATGCGAGTGCGCAGGGAACGGGCCGGGCCGGAGGCGGCCGCGACCTGCCAAGACTGGAAATGGCTGGGAAGGGGATGCATGCGGCGGGCGATGGCGATATCGCGCGCCACCAGGGGCGTGTATTTGCCCCAACTGAAAACGCCAAATTGCCAGACTTCGTGCGGGCGATAATGAGCGTCGCCGATGCGGGCCAGGGATTTCCAGGCGCGGAGCGCGTGCCGCAAATGCACAACCGCGCGAGCCTGATCGCGGCGGCTGCCGCTGAACAAATAAAGCCCCAGATCGGCGGCGGCGCGAAACTTGGCGGCGTAGTAATGGCCAAGCGCTCCGTAAGCTTCATCGTCGAGGCGGGCATTGTGCAGGGCCTTGCCATAGGGGCCGGCAGGCGCGGGGATCCGGCGGGCGGCAGCGGCGGCCGCGCCTTCCCAGGCAAGTTCATTGGCCACGCTGCGGGGCGACCGGCGGACGGGGGCAAAAGCCAGGCCGGTGAGCCGGTGCGCCACATACTGGGGAATATTTTCATAACTGGAGTCGATCGTGTTATTGAAGATGTAATCGGGAATGGCCTGATAGAGCGCGGTATGGCGATAGTTGAAGCGCGGCTGCTCGGAGGAAGTATTCCAGGAGCCGAG